>JBDTLW010000115.1:0-6386 GCA_039934575.1 Parafilimonas sp.
GTCTTTAACTCAGGATTCAAAATACTGTGTTCTGTGCCCGGTCTGAATTTTTAATGGAAAATAAATGAGGAATAGCCGGTTCAAAATCAGCAAAGAAATGATCTTGTGAAATACAAATACTTTTTATAATGCAAGTACCTGATCCAAAAAATTCGGGAAGTGTAAGTTGCAATGCAATACAAAAACTATGTGGTGTATTTATAGTAGTTTTTCCGGCATTGATCTCAAGTGTATAATTATGATCATGAAAAGCTGCATGAATCAATTGTCCTGCGCCTGAGCCAAGAAAAAAGATTATTAAAAAAAATATGGAAATAAATTTTCCGATTCGCTTATTCATGCTGGTTAAGAAAGATAAAGATATTATTTGTTTGCTTATTAATCCTTGTAAATAAATCACAGTTTTTTGTTAATTGAATTACATGATCAACATAATAGTTCCTCTTGCTGTTTTAGTATTGCCTGATGATGTTTTATAATCAACAAAATAAACATACGAACCTGTTGGCAATTTTCTGCCTGCAAACATTCCATCCCATCCTTTATTTATATCACTGCTTTCAAATATTTTTTGTCCCCACCTGTTAAATACCCTGCAATGATATTCTGAAAAACTGCATTCAATTTTTAGCTTAAATACATCATTCAATCCATCAGCATTTGGTGTAAACGCAGTTGGTATAAAGGCATCGCAATCTGTGCAGTTTTGTTTTGTAATATTACTGTTGAAAGTTCTTGAACACCCAAATGCATCAGTTGCAGTTATAGTATAATTTCCTTCTGTATTTATGGTAACAATAGAACTTGTTATTCCATTAACGGTGTACGTAATTCCTTCAAAAGACGGAGACAGTAACAGAACATTATCAGGGCATAAAACTGTATCGCCCGGGATTTTTATTTTATCTAAATTACTTGCAGTTACTAAAAATGGCTCCGAAATAATACAGTTTGTATCTGTTAACATGGCTACATTATAATAGCTGGTTTTTTTTGTATCTGTAACCTGGTACACACTATCGGTGGCTCCTTTTATTGCAATGCTGTCTCTGTACCATTGATATTTTGCATTTGCAACGGGCGCTATTAATAATGGGTAAATAGTACAGGAACTTTCTGTTTTCGGATGAATGTATTTAAAAGGAAATTCTTTTGTGGGCAACAAATACAGATCATCTAAATAATAAACATGATAATCGAGATAAGTTGTGTTATCCGGCAAATCATTTATCTGCGGAAGAATGGAACAGTCGGGGCCAATTTCTATAACGTTTATATCATAAGGAATAGTAAATGTGACTTTGCTTTGCACCCATGCACCGCTGCTATACACAATAGTTTGTCCCAATAAAACCCATCCATTATAATTTGCAGGACAGCCATTGCCTTTTGCATTTACTTTTCCAAACGGAACGGCGTTGCAATCTGCATTACCAAACACCGCCACTTTAAAAGGAAAAATTTTACCGGTAAGATTATCCCATGATCTGAATCTCCCTGCATAAAAACTTAGTGTATAAGATTCCCCTGCCTGCAGCGGATTTTGTAAACATTGCCCTACATAACTTTTATTTATTTCTGCTTCGGGAACAGGATTTACATAAGCCGTATTTTCAATAGAGATAAATGCATCGCCCTGCGGCAGCGGTAATTTTGGCGGCATGTTAAGCATAAACTGTGTTGAATCATACAGGCAATTAAAATTGTGATAATAATAAGCTTCGTTTACATTGGTGTAAGTGCCGTACTGCCAGTAATCCGCTATCTTAAAATCATTATCATATAAATAAGTTACAGGGCAATGATCATACGATTCAAAAGAACCATTTAATAAAAGATTATCTGTTACTTTAAAACGACATTGGCAATCCGGATCATACAGATCAATTAATCCATCGCCATCATCATCAATACCATTGTTACAAATTTCCTGCGCTGTTGCATTATACTTTATAAGCACACATATTACCAGGCACATAAAAGTTTGTATATGTTTATTCATGATTTTCATAAACAGGCAGAAAGTTACAGCTTCTATTTTTCCAGGAATTATTTATTCAACTACTTCAAGCAAGGTTCTGAAAGCAATAAAATTATCGCGCCATTTACCTGCATATTCTTTACGAAGCTGATCTGCATATAATTCAATATACCTGTTGTATAAAGCCTTGCTTTCTGCAAAATATTGTATTACATAAGTTGGTCCTTCTTCATCATCCTGCTCATGCAGTTTCAATAATTGAGAACGCACAAAACAATTTGTTTCAATTAATGCAGGTATATGTTCCTGCTGCATCCATTCAAGCCATGCATCATGAATACTCCAGTTAACTTTTGTTGTTACGTTATAAATAAACATGATTAAATATCAATTTCAATATAAACAGGACAATGATCACTATGTTTGATATGAGGCAATATCTCAGCGTCCTTCAAATTATTTTTTAATGGATCTGTTACGTTTATATAATCAATTCTCCAACCTTTATTTTCAAGACGAACAGATGGGAAACGCTGACTCCACCAACTGTACCGATGCGGTTCTGTATGAATCTGCCGGAACGCATCAACCCATCCATTTAAAAAAAGTTTATCCATCCATGCGCGTTCTTCAGGTAAAAACCCGGAAGTTTTTACATTACCTTTTGGATTATGAATATCTATTTCTTTATGTGCAATATTATAATCTCCGCACAAAATAAGTTTAGGATGCGTTTGCTTTAAGTTTTCGAGATAATTAAAAAACTCATCAAGCCATTCATACTTGAAAGTTTGCCTTAACTCACCTGTTGTACCTGATGGAAAATAAGCATTTATCAACCGGGTATCGCCAAAATCAAGCTGCAAAACCCTGCCTTCATCATCGCTTACTTTATGTCCCGTTCCATACACAACATTTGTTGGTTTAATTTTAGAAAAAACAGCAACGCCGCTATAACCTTTTTTTTGCGCTGAATACCAGTAATCATAAAAACCAAGATCAGTAATTTGTTTGTGATCTACATTTTCTTTCATTGCTTTTGTTTCCTGCAGGCAAATAATATCTGCAGGATCGGTTTTCAGCCAGTCAATAAACCCTTTATTTAAAGCAGAGCGAATACCATTTACATTATAGCTGATAATACGCATACAGAAGTTTTGTTGCAAGATAATGAATGAGCTCAAAAACCATTTACGGCAAATACAATCTCCTATATTCTGCGAATGTGCAGACATCGTGCAATATGAACTTTGTATTAACAAACGCACAAATTACTTTTGCAGTTGAAACTTTTTGTATGCACTTAAAACCTGTAACTGTTGTTGATGACATTAGCCCCGCGGATTTTAAGCGGGATTATTTTTCTACGCAAACACCAATTGTAATAAAAAATTTTGCAAAGCAATGGGATGCCTATACAAAATGGAACTGGGATTACTTCAAACAAATTGTTGGCGATAAAAAAGTAGGGTTATACAACAATGTAAAAAGTGATGCATATACTCCTATTAATAAAGCGGATGATTATAAAACATTTGGTGAGTATGTGGATATGATAAGAAGCGGTCCTGCAGCATGGCGTATCTTTTTATTCAACATCTTTAATCATGCGCCTGAACTTACAAAAGATTTCACCTGGCCTCATGAATACATGAAGGGGTTTGTAAAACGTGTTCCGATGTTATTTACAGGTGGTCAGGGTTCTATAACGCATATTCATTTTGATATTGATCTCAGCCATATTTTACATACACAATTTGCCGGAAGAAAAAGAGTTTTATTGTTTCCATATACTGAACAGCATAAATTATATCGCAAACCTTTTGAAGTATTAAGTCTTGCAGATTTCAGTAATTATTATGATACAGATAAAAGCAAAATTGATATAAAAAAATTCCCTGCGCTTGAATTAGCCAATGGTTATGAAATAATACTTGAGCATGGCGACACCTTATTTATGCCCGGCGGTTACTGGCATCACATGGAATATCTTGACAGCGGGTTTGCAATGAGTTTGCGCGCATTGAACAGCTCAATGGGCGGTAAATTAAAAGGTCTTTGGAATATTGCTTGCATGCGTAATATTGATACGCTGATGAAAAAAACAATGCCGCATAAATGGTATGGCTGGAAAGAAAAAAAATTATTTCAGGCTGCAGATAAGGAGCTTGCATTAAACAAGCCTTCCAATTAAATTCATTTAAATAATGTAAATAAAAAATCCCGCTGCTTGCGGGATTTTTTATCTGTATAAGTATTATTATAATTTTTTTGCGTCTTCCAAAAACTTAGCAAGACCAATATCTGTAAGCGGATGTTTAAGCAAACCAAGAATTGATTCAAGCGGGGAAGTAACAACATGCGCGCCTAATTCTGCTGCGCGTATAATATGATTTGGGCTGCGGATAGAAGCTGCGAGTATCTGCGTTTCAAATCCCTGTATATCGTAAATATGCGCAATCTGGCCAATCAGTTCCATGCCATCCCAGCCACTGTCATCAATACGGCCAACAAATGGTGAAATATATCTTGCGCCGGCTTTTGCTGCAAGTATTGCCTGACCTGCAGAAAAACACAATGTGCAATTAGTAGCAATGCCATTATCAGTAAACCATTTAATAGCTTTTACACCTTCTTTAATCATAGGCACTTTTACAACAATATTTTTATGAATGGCTGCAAGTTTTTTCCCCTCTGCAACAATGCCATCAAAATCTGTAGAAACAACTTCAGCGCTTATATCACCATTCACCATTTCGCAAATGGTTTTATAATGTTGCATAATGGCTTCCTGCCCTTTTATTCCTTCTTTGGCCATTAACGAAGGGTTTGTAGTAACACCATCAAGAATACCGAGATCGTTTGCTTCTTTTATCTGTGCAAGATTTGCTGTATCAATAAAAAACTTCATTATTTATGATTTTTGGGAATATTAAAATAAAAAATGGCAGGCTTATTACATCGCACCGCTACAACCGCCTACTCTTGCTGCCTTCCGGCCCTGGGAGGTTTCAGCAGGAGCTGGTCGTGTAAGACCTGCCGGCGCGAAAATAATGATTAATAACTAAAAACATTTTTATTGCTGTGTTAAGTTACGGCTGTCAATGGTGGTTGCACCCACAAGTTCATCAGCCCTGTCACTAAATGAGCGGTAATAAACAAGAATTGTATAGCTGTTTTCTGTTTCGGAATAATTGCCTTCTGTATCTGCTGTTTCCGTTGCATTTGTCTTTTCATTCAAGCCCTTGGTTACATAAGTATAATAATAATAACCCTGTTTTAGCAATAAAGTTTTTTCATAAATTTTTTTATCAGGATTATAATCCATCTGACATTCTGCATTCTCACAATTTCCGGTGGCAAGTTCACCAATTAAGTAAACATTTTTATTTGCAAACTCATTTAAGTTTTGCGGAACAAACGTAAAATGCACATTCGCATAATCGCCCTGCCACCAGGGATTATTTACATCAATAGATCTTACTTCATACATTCCATTCAAATCCACATAAGTTACATAACGCATATTGGTTCGCTGCGGATCTGGCTTAAGCCAAACAGTAAATGGTGTAGTATTTAAATCAGCACTGTCAACCCGTTCGCTCTGAAAACGAAAACTTGTCAGATCAGCCCAACGATATTCTCTTCCGGCGGGAAATACAAAGCTGTTATCGTTACTATATTCATACATATTTCCGCGCATAAAAGTTGGTTGCACTCCTGTTATTGCATTATCCCATCTGAAGTTTTGCAGCACTACTACTTTTAATTGCTGCTGTTGGTTTAAAATATTCAGCTTTGCTTTATCAATGGTGAACTGCACTTTCTGGTGTGTGCGGAATAATTGTGTGTTGAATGGCTGCGTAATTTTTGCGCCAATAGGAATTATATTATTCAGCACCAAAATGCGGCGGGTAAATGCCAGTTTTGATGTATCGCCATTCAAATAAACTTTTAATAAATAATTACCGCTTAGTTTGGGCATGCAACTCTGCTCAGGCAGCAGCGCCTGGTAATGAATATATTTTGTTTTTGAAACGGAAGAAGAACGGTATTGACCCAATCTTCCCTGTGTAAAACCCTGCAAAAAATCAAAGGGACTTAAATCAACCGGAACCCAGTTTGCATCACACAAAACATAGGTGTAATTATAATTTTTTATATTGGCGCTGATATCATCAAAATGCAATTCCAGCATTTGAGTTACATTCAATTGTATTATAGGATATGCAGCCTGGTTGCCTGATATAAATAACTTTACCCCATGGATATTATTCATGTAAATTTTATCGGGTTGCTGTGCAGAAAGATTAAAAATCAAGAGCAGGTTTACGACGGATATCCCAACAATTTTTTTCATTCGATAAAAACTAATTGCTCAAATGTAATAAGAATTTTATGCAGT
>JBDTLW010000116.1:0-6378 GCA_039934575.1 Parafilimonas sp.
TAGTATTATTGAAATACCAATCTCCTTTTGCAGAAGCTTGCGCAGCAAAAAGATCATTATTAGCAGCGCTGGAATTATTACTGCTTAGTTGCACCGCAGGGTTTACAAATGTTGAGCTTGCACTGTCATCTTCTTTTAATCCCTGCACTTTTCTTAATTGTCTTACAGTTTTTTTAATCAGCGCTGTACGTTGTGCTTCGGGCATGCGGGCAACGGTTTGCAAACTATCTTCTGTTTTAATGGTGTGAATGTTTGTTGCAATAACCTGTAATGCAGTAAGCCTTTCTGTTAAACGCTTTTGATCTTCTTCTGAAGTAAGGCTGCTTGATTCCACACTATCGTAATCATGCTTTGCTTTTACATAATCAGGGCGTAAATAATCAAGATCGCCTAAAAGCATAAAAGAGTTACTCCGCTGCACAGGATTATTTATATTATACTTAATGCTCTTTTGTGCAAACGTATATGCCTGCGTATAATCATTGTTTTGCATTTCTACATTTGCAGCCGTATAATATATCAAATCGCGGTAAGCAACATACCTGTCTTTTTTTGCAAGCTTCATCAGGCTTGCAATTTTTTTATCTGCCAGGTCTGATGAATCTGCTGATGCATTTATTGCATTAAGACTTGCATACACTGCCATAAAAGGATCAACTGTGTGTGCAGCGCTTTTTGTAAAATATTTTTCCGCATCTTCTTTTAAACCCGATGCCATATATAATTGCGCGGTTAAAAATTCACGCCGCGCTTTGTCCTGTTTATCATCATCCATATCAGTGGCCTTGCTTAAATGAATAGCAGCGCTGTCATACAATCCTGATTTATAAAAAAGATAGCCAACAGTTTCATGCAACTCAGGTTGAAGACGTGCCGGAAAATTAGGGTCAATACGCAGCATCTCTAAAATGGCCGAAGCTTCGTAAGATTTGCCTTCATCAATATAATTCTTTGCAATCCAGATAAGGTCTTCATTTCTGCGTGGCGGATTTGATAATAATTTCTTTTTTTCTTTTGTAGCAATGGAAAATTCTGTACCGCCTGCGCTGCTCCCAATCGGCACATCGTAGCCATCATCTTTTTTAGCAAAGGCATAATTCACATATAAAAAAACATGGTCGGCAGAATCAAAATTCTTGCGCAGGTAATACGCTTTACCCATCATGAAATACAGATCATCAACCCAGTCGGTTCTTAGATCATGCAATAAAATACCTGCATTGCATTTATAAATTACGCTGTCAATATCAGGATCGCCGGCAGTAATATCAAGCGAATAATTATAGTAAGGAAGCAATTTGGAATAATCATCTTTAAAACCCTGCTTTGCTCTGTCAATAATTTCAGCCAGCCTTAATTCAGCATTAAAAACATAGTTATAATGTGTAATTGTATTCTGATAGAATTTTTTACCTGATTTTATTTTTGCGTCAGGTGTTTTTTCTGAAGCAAGCGTACGTGCTTCATATTTTTGAGGCTTTTTAAGGTCAATAGTAGTACCCGGCTGTGCATTTGAAAAAAAACTCAAATGAAGACAAATAAAAACCAATAAAAGATAACCGGCATTTCGCATGCAGCAAATATTCTAATTATTAACTGAAATAAGGCTGAATTATTTTAAAATTACAGTTATTTTTCCGTTCTGCACATAGCTTGCAACAGTTTACTTTTGTACTATCAATATGGCTGAAACAAATGCAAATACAACATTAAAGAGATTACGCAACCATTACAGGCTGGTAATAATGAACGATGATACTTTTGAAGAAGTTATTAAATTCCGTCTTACGCGCCTGAGTGTTTATATAGCGCTCAGCACAATATTTTTATTAATGATTGGGTTAACAGTTGCATTGCTTGTGCTTACACCGTTGAAATATTATATTCCCGGTTCAACTGTCAACACAGATTCAAGAAGAGAGTTGCAAACATTGAAAATTCGTACAGATTCAATGGAGCAGGCATTAAAATATAAAGAAGTTTATCTTGACGGATTAAAAAAAGCACTGGGTGCAGATGCCATAACAAAAGACACAACAACTCTTAAAGTGCCAAAGACAGATATATCAAATGACTGAACCGAAAAACAAAAAAAATATTTCAAACAAACAGTTGCTGATACAATATGCATCTATAGGATCGCAGCTATTTGCAGGGCTTATAATTACCGTATTTCTTGGCAAATGGATTGATGAAAAACTGCATTTTAGCTTTCCCGTGTTTATATGGTTATTACCGCTTATTTTTATTGTAGGGATGATATTGAAAGTTATTAACGACACTTCAAGAAAGAAAAATGAATAAATCTATTTCAAAATATTTTTTAAGACCAACTATTATAGTTTTCATTTTAGTAAATGCACTTTGTCTTTCTTTTGGTGCATGGCTTGATAAAAAAGGGGTTGACCATTACGTTTTAATTTATGCTAATCTTATTCTGTTTCTGCTTACTGCAATTACCTCGTCTATGCACATAAAAGCAATTAATAACAATAATCCATATTCATTTGTACGGTCGGTAACAATAGCTTCATTTTTAAAACTTATTGTAATTGCCGTAAGCGTAGCCCTTTATTTTATTTATTCTGAAGAAAGAAGTTTATATGCTGTTGCCGCAGCAATGCTTTTGTACATTGTATATACCATTATTGAAGTAAGGGGAGCAATGAGAATTAACCAGGAGCGTAATGCCAAAAACTGAACATCCTTTACACGCATTAAAATCCTATTTACCTGAAAACAGTTTTGAACAGGTATCATTTTTTTTGCAGCATTATAAAGTACACTTAACCATTACTGCAAAACGCGAATCCGTTTTAGGTGATTACAGAGGTGCTGTACAAGGAAAAAATCATCGCATCAGCGTGAATGGAAATCTGAATAAATTTTCATTTTTAATTACCCTGCTTCATGAGCTTGCTCATTTGCTTGCTTTTGAAAATCATGGCAATCGCATTCAGCCGCATGGTAAAGAATGGAAATTTGTTTACAGTAATTTATTAAAAGATTTTATCGGCAGAAAAATATTTCCGCAGGATATTGAATTTGCTTTACATGATTCTGTACAAAACCCTGCGGCAAGCAGTTGCGCTGAAGAAGGATTAATGCGCATTTTACACAGGTATGATGAAAACAAAAAAGATATTTTTTTGCTGGAAGAAATTCCGCGCGGCGCATTTTTTATAACAAAAGACGGGCGCATTTTTCAGAAAGGAGAACAATTGCGTAAACGTTTTCGCTGTACAGAAAAAAATACAGGAAAGATTTATTTGATAAGCCCTTTGTATGAAGTAAAAAAGCTTGTATAGTTCTTTATTTCTTGTCCATTGCTTTCTTTCCGCGCAAAGAATTCTCAGCAAACGCACAAGGCAGCCAGAGAGCGGAGAAAAAAAGATAACCTACTTAGATTTTTTTATTTTTTTAGGATTATTTGGCCGCGATGCCAAATAACCAGCATCAATTGTCTTTTGTCTTTTTGCCGTTCCTTTCTTTCTTAAATCCTGTGCAGCATCATGTAATGATTTAGAAACTTTTTTTGCTTTAGCCATAAAATTTTTTAAGAACAAAGTTTATCATTTTCTTCCAGTTCTCCAATGATATATTGTTCCATTTGGATTAACATACATTTCCGTATAAGCTGTTACTATTCTTTCAAAAGAACTACCGTATAAATAAGTTGTAATAATAGCAGACTTTTCATAAACCAATATTTCACCGCATGCGGCCATCACTTTCATATCTTGTAGGCGCTCCCCACAATTGAATCAACCTGGATTTAGGTGCATTGATCCAAGAATCCAAAGATTCTTTTTCCTTTTCTTGCTGAATTTTTTTAGAACTATTGCACGATGCAACAGTTATTAATGATAATAGTAGTATTAATGTTTTCATTTTAAATTAATCTATGAAGTATAAAAATTTCACGTTTGTATATTCTATGGATAGATAGAAATTTTTTTGTTCTGTTTCATTAAATACATATTTCATAATGCAGTCTCTCAAATTTGAATCTGTACAAGCCCATGTATATATAATGAAATCACCTTTCTTTTCAGTTTCTTTTTGTTCAACTATTTTTAATTCAAAATCCTGCTTTGTACTTAATCCAATTGCTTTTTTTTCTGAAAAATCAATTAAAATTGCTTCCATATTAACTTTATCTATCGGGTCAGACCAATTGCCCCCAACATCTTTATATTGAGTTCGTTGAATTCTTGACAGAAACTTATGGAATGAAGATGAATTTTCGCTTTCTTGAGCACATGCAGAAATGGTTAACAAGCAGCTTACAAATGCAAGCGAAATAATTTTTTTCATTACTTAAATGTTCGTGCCGTAAGCCCCTTTTAGGCGTGTAACAAAAAAATAGCGTGGGACATTATATAGCCACGCTGTGAGAAAGGTACTGGTAATGCCGACAACCCAGAATGACAAATGCCCACGCCTTGACGTGAGCGTTATTGCCTTCATCTGCGGTTGTGAAAAAATTACCAGTTTTATCTCAACAGATAGAAGCTAAACGCTACTAAAAATTTCAGAGTAAATATAAATATTAGCTTTGAATTTCATTATACACCATGCAACAAATCATCTTTGATAAAGAATACGCAGAATTTCTACTTTCTAAAATTTACAAAATAAGAATTGAAATAACAGATGTTAAGAACACTTATTTGACAGAAATAAAGTTGTGTTTCGCTGATGAAGAAACCGCAAAACTATGCTCTTATTATTTTTGTTTCAGGCTATTAGATAAGCCATTAGAAATTGGACTTGAAGTTGACAAAAATAATTTTTTACTTTTCACTTTAAGGAATAAGAAATCAACCATAATCTCTTTTAAAACTAATTTATTTAATTCAATCGAATTTTCTGGTTATCATTCATCTGCTAAATTTATTTATGGCATGGACGTTTATATTTCGTTTAATTACGCTACTCCAGAAAATCAATATGCGATTAAGCCATTTTTACTTAATGATAAAGAAATCAAAGTTGGTCTAATTGGTGGTTTGGTTGCGCAGCTATATAAATTCGGCAACGACGGGTTTGAATTGAATTACGAGGAAATAAAGATTTTTTAAACGATACGTGAATTTCTATATCTTTTCTCTTCTCCGCACAGATTCTTTTAAAAGCCAATGTGTGCAAGCTGAAAAGGACTACAGAAGTGTCGGTACAAGTTGTGCGGTGTTAGGAATACAATGTAAATTATTTTTATCTTACACCCAATGCCGGCAAGAGAAGAGATAATATTCTTGTAAGATTAATTGATACACATACAAATATTAATCCTGTTAGTGCTGCCGAAGCGCCGGTTGTTGCAACAAATAAATCGTGCCATTCATTTATCGCATGAGATTAATAAAAAATATTTAAAGATGCTTTTTATCTTATGATTTTTTTAAACTTAGTAAGCAATTAAATAGTATAATCATTCTGTAAAACAAGCTGCCTTTTGTAAAGCTGAATTGTGTTTTCAAAGCCATAATAAATCGCATCGCAAATAAGTGCATGACCAATACTTACTTCATCAATCCATGAAATATTTTTAATAAGATAATGCAGATTTGTAAGATCGAGATCATGTCCTGCATTTAAACCAATATTCATTTCTCTTGCAGCAACTGCGGCGGCTAAGTAAGATGAGATGGCATTCTGTTTATCGGTGTTGTAATTATGCGCATACGCTTCTGTATATAATTCAACGCGGTCTGTTCCTGTTTCTGCTGCTGCTTCAATCATTTCAATTGCCGGGTCAATAAAAATTGAAGTGCGGATATGCGCTGATTTAAACACAGCTATTATGTTGGTTAAATATTCTTTGTGCTCAATAGTGTTCCATCCATGATTGCTGGTAACCTGGTTCAAAGTATCGGGCACCAATGTTACCTGTGTTGGTCTTGTTTGTAAAACGAGATCTACAAATTTTTCTTCCTGCGGGTTTCCTTCAATATTAAATTCTGTAGTGATAATTTTTTTTAAGCTGCGCACATCATCATAACGGATATGTCGTTCATCCGGTCTCGGGTGAATGGTGATGCCATCTGCGCCAAATTTTTGTGCATCAATTGCAGCCCGAATTATATCAGGATTATTGCCGCCGCGGCTGTTGCGTAGTGTAGCCAGCTTATTAATATTAACGCTTAATTTAGTCATGATTTCAAAGATATTTACATTAACAGATTAAGTTTATGGTTTAGGCGGGACGTTTCTATAACGATAACATAATTTTTTTAGATATACTTTCCCGCTTTTTTAAAATCTTTTTAACGAAAGCACGATGAATCTTTGCTAACCCGGCAATAAATTTTATAAGCAAAAAAGAATGATGGCATAAGTTTAGCAAATATGTTTCAGCGTATTTTTAATATCAGC
>JBDTLW010000117.1:0-6375 GCA_039934575.1 Parafilimonas sp.
ATTATGCCGGCAGTAAAGCAAAAGTATTTACTATTGGATGGTGCTTTGGCGGCGGCTGGAGTTTGCAATCTGCTATTGCCGGCGGCAGCAATGTTGTGGGTTGCATTATGTATTATGGAATGCCTGAAACAGATGTAAAAAAGCTAAAAACTTTGCATTGCGATGTGATAGGGTTTTTTGGCAACAAAGACAAATGGATAACACCTGCAGTAGTAGATGAATTTAAAGAAAATATTAAGCAAGCCGGTAAAAAAATAACTACTTATGAATATGATGCAGATCATGCATTTGCAAATCCCTCAAGTGCAAATAATAATAAAGATGCGGCTGCAGATGCTTATGCAAAAACTCTTGCTTTTGTAAAAGAGAGGATGAAGTAAAAATGATGAAGTGCTGGTCAATTATTTTGTTTGTTTCTAATTCTTTTTTCTGTTTTTCACAAAAGAATTCTGATTCACTATTTTTTGCTGCAATGCAAAGTATAACAGTTTCACTACCACATACCCAAACTTTAATTAGCCTTCCGTTTAATACAGTAGAAATTTTGGATGTAAGACCTGATTCAACTTCAATCGGATTTTTAAAGTCCGGAACCTTTGAAAAAACTGAAAGAATAAATTTCAGAAATAATTTAGCCAGCCAATTTCATGAATATATAACCATGAATTACTTACTGAGAAATACAGATACGATTACAGGATTGATCATACTCATAAAGAATTTTCGTGTAAGCAGCTTTATGAATTTTGCCGGTGTAAAAGACGACAATTCTATATTATGGAACTCGGGAATAATTTTAAGCGCAGAATTATTTTTAAATAATGGCAAAGGTTATCATGCACTTTATAAAGTTGATACACTCATTACTGAAGATTCTAAAACAGGTTGGATAGAAAGTGCTATTGTAGAAGCTTTTCAAACAATTTTACAAAAAGTAGCAAATAAAAATTTATCCCAAATACATATTGGTAAAACTGAATTTTCTGATCAGGATATTGAAGATCATGTTGCAGGATTTTATAACATACCAATCATAAACGATAGTATTTTAAACGTAGGCGTTTATTTGAATTTTACTGAATTTAAAGTAAACAATCCATCAATAAAAAATTTCGAAATAAAAAAAGGGAAGCTGTCTGATGAATTATATATTTCAGAAGGCAATCAAACCTATCCATTACAGGATTTTTGGGGTTATTGTGATGGAAAAAATTTATTTATTCATTCCGCGAAAAATCTTTTTCAACTGTATAAAGCCGGTAACACCTTTAATACTTTAGCATTTAAATCGTTAAAGAAAAAAACATTTTCTGTCGGAGATGCAGCTATGATTGGTGCTGCAAACCTTATTACAGAGGGAATATTGATGCCACCACTTGCAAAAAATACCAATGTCTATAAAGCAAAATCTTCAGCTTTTCAGTTAAACATCCAAGACGGAGAAATTTATTAATTCATTTTTAATTTTTAAATGCAGTTCAATTTGCACATAAAAAAATTGCTTCGCAGATGCAAAGCAATTTTCAATTATAAAATTATTATTTAAAAAGTTCTGAATGCTTTTAATCCAAAATAAGAAAGACTACCACCGGAAACTGATGTAGATGTATAGTTAAGCATAAATTGATAATGACCTAAATCATAACCAATTTGAGGGCTATACAAAAAACCGTTTGAAGAACTGCCATCATAAGACCATATTCCATAACCAACACCTGCGCCGGCAAAGAAACCGCCTGCTCTAAACCGCGGACCAACCATTATTGGTACATGTAATATGCCTGACGAATTCCCGTAATAGTCATTAGTATTGTTGAAAACATCAAGCCCAACTTGTGAAAAGGCTGCTATGTTATCTGAGATGTTATAAACACCTGTTATTTCAAATCCATATCCAAGATCTGATGATTGTTTAAGGTCACTTACCGGAATTGAAAGCGTTGTTCCAATACCAAACTTGAATGTTGGTTCATATTCATTATCCTGGGAAAAAGCTGTTATCGCAGAAATAGATAAAAGGGAAAGCAGAATAATTCGTTTCATAATTTAAAAGTTTTGGTTAGCTGCAAATATATTAACGGGAACTTTTTTAAAAAAATTTGCTGCATATTTCTTCTCATTATCAACTCACAATTAAAACCGGAACAGGTAATTTATGCCGAACCTGGTTTACGGTTTCGCCGTAAACAATATCTTTAATACCTCTGTGACGATGCGCACCCATTATTAAAATATCTGCCTGGAAATTTTT
This sequence comes from Parafilimonas sp., assembly GCA_039934575.1. GTDB lineage: Bacteria > Bacteroidota > Bacteroidia > Chitinophagales > Chitinophagaceae > Parafilimonas. The sequence continues at coordinate 2,252 of JBDTLW010000117.1, forward strand.
TACCAACCGCACTATTTCCTGCACACGATGCTGATAGCCAAGTTCGGTTTCAACAGTGTAACCCATTTGTTTTAATTGCGCAGCAAGCGCCTGCAATCTTTCTTCATCTGTTCTTGTTTCTTCATCATCAGTTGCTGTGCCTGAAAATGTTGCGGCAACTGTTTCTACTACATGCAGCAATAAATAAGTTGATTCTTTTGTTCCCTGGTTTAATGCATGTGCAATAAGTTTTTCATCAAGGTTTTTAAAATCAAGCGATACTGCAATTTTTTTAAATGGGTTTACACTAAGATTTAATAACTGCGGCACAGCACCATGAATGCTATCGGTGATCTTCTTTTTTCTCTTTGAATATAATGGATAAAAAGTCATTGTTATAAATAGCCATGTAAAACCAATTGCAAAAAGAATAATTATAATTTTTAAAAAGATATGCCCTTCCTCTGTAAGCACATCAATCAGTTCATTTGCTACAAGCCGCACATTTAAAAATATTAAAATGGCTGCAACAAGCCATGAAATAATTTTTGTTCTTGTTTTAATGGCAAAGCTTCCCATGGTTGTTTTATCACTTACAAAATGTATTAATGGAATTACCGCAAAGCCAAGCTGCAGGCTAAGCAGCACCTGGCTGAATACAAGCATTGCATCCACTTTTGATTCGCCATAAATTAAAATTATAATTACAGAAGGAATGATAGCAATTAAACGCGTGAGTAATCTTCTTAATAACGGATTAATGCGTAAATGAAGATAACCTTCCATTACAACCTGTCCTGCAAGCGTACCTGTAACAGTTGAGCTTTGCCCTGCAGCTATTAAAGCAACTGCAAACAAAATAGGAGCAACAGCAGTGCCAAGCATCGGCTGCAATAATTGATATGCATCCTGAATTCTTGCAACAGATGATTGCCCGTTAAAATAAAAAACAGAGGCGGCAAGAATCAGAATTCCTGCATTTACAAAGAAGGCTGCATTCAATGCAATTGTGCTGTCAATTAAATTATATTTTATTGCTTTTTTTATACTCTGTTTGTTATTCCCGATCTTTCTTGTTTGCACTAATGCAGAATGTAAATACAAATTATGCGGCATCACGGTGGCGCCTATTATACCAACCGCTATATATAAAGCTTCATCATTTAATGAAGAAGGAACAAAGCCTTTTATTATTTCACCAACATCTGGTTTGGCGAAAAATATTTCTACTATAAAAGACAAGCCAATTATTAAAACCAATGCGATAATAAATGCTTCCATGGCGCGCATTCCTTTTTTCTGCAAATAAAAAAGCAGGAATGTATCAAGCACGGTAACGCCTACACCAAACACAAGCGGTAAACCTGTAAGCAGTTGAATACCCAATGCCATACCAAGCACTTCAGCAAGATCACATGCAGCAATAGCAAGCTCTGCAAGTATGTATAAACAGAAATTGGTTAACGGCGGATATGCTTCGCGGTTGGCTTGTGCAAGATCTTTTCTTCTTACAATACCAAGCCTTGCACTTAAACCCTGCAGCAGCAAAGCCATAAGATTACTCATCAATAAAATCCATATAAGCTTGTAACCGAATTTAGCGCCGCCCTGTAAATCAGTTGCCCAATTGCCGGGATCCATATAACCAACACTTACCAAATAAGCAGGACCCATGAAGGCTAATATTTTCCTCCAGCCTTTGCGTTTTTGCGTTGCATCAATTGATTCGTGTACATCGCTTAAAGAATTATGTGCATCGTATTCTTTCATTTATAAAGGGTTTACCTGTATGGCATTTGCCACCTGTTCGCTTATACTGATTGATTGTTTGTTTTTGAATTTTATTTCAATCGAATTATCAAATGGAAGCTTACGTTTTACTTCAAGCTTTGTTCCTATTAATATATTACGGCTGGTTAAAAATGAAAGCAATTCGCTTGATTGATTTTGAACGGATGTAATAATCGCCTGCTTGTTTATGGGCAAATCTGATAACGGTAATTGTTGCTGCACGCTTATCTTTCCATTACTATCTGGTATAGGATCGCCATGCGGATCAAACTTCGGATACCCTAAAAATTCATCAAGCTTATCAACTAATTTTTTGCTGCGCACATGTTCCAGTTCTTCTGCCACTTCATGCACTTCTTCCCAGTTAAAATGTAATTGGTCCACTAAAAAAAATTCCCACAAACGATGCCGACGGATAATAATGAGCGCAGCTTTATTGCCTTCGCGGCTTAAGCGGAAACCTTTGTAGGGATTATAATTTAATAAACCTTTTGCGTGAAGCTTCTTCAGCATATCTGTAATAGAAGCCGGTTTTGATTTTAAATGATCTGCCAAAGCATTAGTGCTTACAGATTCACTTGCCTGCTGCAAATGATAAATTGACTTGATATAATTTTCTTCAGCAATAGAAAAATTAGGCGACACTTAATTTATTTTTAGACAAATCTAAAAATAAAAATTTTAATATTTCATTTTTTAAAAATTATTTTTAGCGAAATAATCAGGATGAGAAAACTTTTTTTGCTTGTAATGGTTATATTATCTGTGGCAAGCTGTAAAAATTCAAAGACAGACCTTTCAGGCACTGAAAAGATAAGTGCAGAGGATTTTATAAAAGCATTTCCTGAAATTGACCTGCCCGTTTCCATTGCTGATACGGGGCTTAAAAATTTTGGAGACACAGTTGTAATAAGCAAAACTGTATTTGCAGAATTTATTCCAGATACGGCTTTTGCAAAATTTTTGGGCAAAGCGAATGCCGCTGTTATAATTCATCCGGCAGGTATAATTCATAAAAAAGAAATGTATTACCTGCTGGCAAAATTTTCATCATCCCGAAAAATTCAGCTTGCTGTATTTCTGCTGGATGAAAAGCATAAATTTCTTGCTTCGCTCCCTCTTTTAAACAATAGCGATAATGATAAATACGATCACAGTGTTTCTATTACAGAAGAACCGGCATTTATTCGCAAGAGAGCAAAATTTACTGCAGATAATAAATCGTTGTACAGCAGAAATGGTTTTGCGTATAGTGCATCATTAAATTCTTTTGCAGAAGTGCTTCACGATTCTAATGAAGATACGGCGCGGAACAATGAAATAATTAACCCGATTGATACACTTCCCGCAACAAATAAATACAGTGCTGATTATGGTACAGATAAGAAAAATTTTATTTCTGTGCGTGATGGAAAGAATGCAGTTACCTATTCTTTCTTTATTCATTTTGATAAAAATAATGGCGATTGTGTTGGTGAACTTAAAGGAATGATGACACTGACCGATGAAAAAAATGCTGTGTTTACTGAAAGCGGAGATCCTTGTGTTATTGATTTTAAATTTGCAAAAAATACTATACAAATTAAAGAGCAGAATAATTGCGGAAATCATCGTGGTATAACCTGCCCGTTTGATTTTACTTTTAAAAAGAAAAACCAGATTAATAATCAACATAAATAATTTTTACTTAAAAATATATTGCACACACGTATTATATGCAAGCGTTTACAATGTGTATAAAATACATTTATTGATTTAGCATTATATTGCGCCGCTTTTATACAAAACCACAGCTATGGATTTTAAAAATTTTAATGTTCCTTACACAACTGACGATCACTACTCAAAAAGAATTGCATACTTCTCAATGGAGTTTGCAATACATCAGCCGCTGAAAGTTTATAGCGGGGGCTTGGGTTTTCTTTCAGGTTCGCATTTACGCAGTGCGTATGAATTAAAACAGAATCTTATTGGTATTGGCATATTATGGAAGTACGGTTATTACGATCAGGCACGTAACCAGGATCAGACATTGCAGGTAACTTGGATGGAAAAAATATACAGCTTTCTTGAAGATACAGGCATCAAGTTTCAAATAAATGTGCACGATATGCCGGTGTGGGTGAAGGCTTATTATTTAAACCCTGAAACTTTTAATTCTGCACCATTATTTTTATTAAGTACTGATCTTCCTGAAAACGATTATGTATCGCAAACTATTTGTCATCGTTTATATGATGCAAATGTTTCAACTAAAGTAGCGCAATTTATGTTGCTTGGAATTGGCGGTGCAAAGCTGGTGGATGAATTAAATTTTAATCCTGATTTTTATCATCTGAATGAAGCGCACGGAA
>JBDTLW010000118.1:0-6349 GCA_039934575.1 Parafilimonas sp.
TTGTATTCTCTTTTTTTTATGCTTATCAATGCAAGAACATCAGGAACCGGAACTTCAAGTTTGTTGGCTTTCATTAAAGCGCCATAACCAACGAGTAATCCTTCTTCAGGGGTGGTACGTCCATGAAAAACAGTTATTTTTAGTTAAAAATGTTTAGTTAGTTGTTTTTTAAATTCTTCAAAGCTATCAGAAGGCTTTTTACAACTGTAATTCTCACAAATGTATATTTTAGTTTGGTTTGAACTAACTATCTTTTCTTTCAATAAAGGCCATTCATTATTTTGCTGTAATGAAGCCTGAGTAATTTTTAGCGGAATATATTCATTTAAAATTTGTTTAAGCAATGCAGAACATTTTTTTCCAACAATTACGATTTCGTTTAAGCCATACATCAATAACTGTAAATTTAAATTCCACACACCAAACGAAGTTGGATATTTTTCCGCAAATGTATTGATATAAGAAAGCATTTGCTCAGCCCTTTTCTTCCATTCCGGCATATCAAAAAAAACGGAAAGTACTATTAAGTTACCTGCCATTATTGAATTACCTGAAGGTGTGGCGCCGTCATAGATTTCTATTTTTCTTAGTGGAATATCATTTTGCTCCTGCGAAGTAAAATAGAATAAAACACTTTGCTCATCGCTGAAAACCTCAATTACTTTTTCGGTTAAATCTTTTGCCTTTAATAAATAATTTGTATCTGCTGTTGATTGATGCAAAGAAATATACGCTTGTATCAATACTGCATAATCATCAAGAAAAGCCTGCTGTACATTAGCAATTTTATTCCAGCTATGCATTAATAAATTGCTTTCATTATCACATAAATATTGCTCAATAAAAGCAATATTTTTTTTAGCTAATTCAAGGTATGCTTCATTTTGCAAAGCAGAATATGTTTTACAAAGACTTGTAATCATTAAAGAATTCCAGCTAAGCAGTACTTTATTATCTAATAGAGGCCGTATGCGTTTTTGTCTTGCATCAAATAAAATTTGTTTTGATGAATTAAATCGCGCTGATAATTCATCTTTTTTTATTCCTGATTCTGCTGCAATTTTCTCCAATGTTTCCGGCAGCCATAAAATATTTGTATGCTCCCAGTTACCATGTTCTGAAATATTATATGCAATACAAAAGAGATTACTTTCTTCGCTAAGCAATTCGTCAATTTCCTGTTTGTTCCAAGTATAATATTTGCCTTCAATACCTTCACTATCTGCATCAAGCGCGCTGTAAAATCCGCCTTCGGGCGATGTCATTTCTCTTTTGATAAATTCTATTGTTTCCCTGATAACATCAGCATACTCTTCTTTTTTTGTAAGCTGATATGCTTCTGTAAATACATCAATCAATAATGCATTATCATACAGCATTTTTTCAAAATGCGGAATTTGCCAACGCCTGTCTGTACTGTAACGGCAAAACCCGCCACCAACATGATCGTAAATCCCGCCCATCATCATCTTATCTAAACTAAGTGTGGCAGCATTTAAAGAATTTTCATGTCCGGTTAAATAATAATGCCTGAGCAAATAAAGAATTGAAAATGTTTGCGGAAACTTTGGCGCCTGTCCAAAACCACCCCATTCTGCATCCGTATTGTTAACCAGGTTTTCTGCTATAATATTTGTTGATTGCATTTCAAAAAACCCATCTTCATTATTTGTATTAAAATTATTTGCATTTAGTAAATGCTGAATGAGGTTTTCTGCCTGCTGTGATATTTTATTTCTCTTTTCTTTATATGCATTTGCTACTGAAACCAACACTTCTTTCCAACTGCTGCGATTAAAAGAACGAATGGGAGGGAAATAAGTTCCGCCAAAAAAAGGCTTTAGGTCCGGTGTTAAAAAAACGTTCAAAGGCCAGCCGCCACTTCCCGTAATTGCCTGCACCGCATCCATATAAATATGATCGAGATCTGGTCTCTCTTCGCGATCAATTTTAATATTTATAAAATGACTGTTCATTAGCTGCGCCGTTTCTCCATCTTCAAAGCTTTCCCGCTCCATCACGTGGCACCAATGGCATGCTGAGTAACCTATGCTTACTAAAATGGGTTTATCTTCTTCTTTTGATTTTTGCAATGCTTCATTACCCCAGGCAAACCAGTTTACTGGGTTATGTGCATGCTGCAATAAGTAAGGGCTTGTTTCTTTAATAAGATTATTGGTGTATATATATTCTGCCATATTTCCGAAGCTTTACTTCAAACAAAAAATCCCGCAACCACGGGATTTAAAATATATGTGTATGCTTATCTTTTACTTTTTTTTAGATATACCCGCAAGATAATGATCTAATGCAGAAATCATGCTGGGTGTATGCGGTAAGGGCGCTTTAATACCTACTGAAAGACCTGCAGCCTCGCCTGCATTTACTGTATTGTTGCCAAAGGCGCCGATTAATGTTCCGTTTTGTGAAAAATTCGGGTAATTATCAAACAGGCTGCGTACACCGCTTGGCGTAAAAAAGCAAATAATATCAAACGATTTATTATCCATTACCACACTTAGATCATTACTAACTGAGCGGTACATAAATGCAAGCTGAAAATCACAACTATTATTTTTGAGCCAGTTTACAATATCATTATCCTGTTGGTTTTCGCTGCATACATACAGAAATCTTTCATTCTCCTTATGCTTATTAATTACATCAAACATGCTTTTATTAGTGCCATCGGCGCCATAAAAAACTTTACGTTTACGATAAAGAATAAACTTTTGAAGATATAGAGCAACAGCTTCTGTAATGCAGAAATATTTATTATCCTGGCTTATAGATGTTTTCATCTCTTCACTCATTCTGAAAAAATGATCTATTGCATTTCTGCTGGTAAAAATGATAGCAGAAAAAGTGGTTAAATCAATTTTTTGTTTTCTGAATTCTCTTGCCGGTATGGGCTCTAATTTTATAAAAGGATGAAAAGTAAGTTTAATAGGATACTTTCTCTCTAATTCATAATAAGGAGATTTCTCACTTTCAGGCCGGGGTTGGGTTATTAAAATTTGCACGGATTGTTTTTTACCAGTAGATGTTTTTATTCCGTTACTCTTCATGCGTTACTGCTCGGTTTATAATAATTATCTATTGCTGGTTTGCAGAAATAATAACTTATAAATTACAAGCAGGGGCATTATTTCTACTGCACAAAGGTATATAAAAAAGTGAAATGCAGTTATACTAAGGTTTCGCCGTATGCGTGAGAGTGAAACAAGATAGCGTATTGCGAGTGAAAAAATTGCCAGGCAAATTACAATTGTAATGGAAATACTTTTTACTTTATCATCAGAGTAAGAAATTAAAAATAATAAAGGAAGCACCAAAATGCCTAATAGTTTATTTATAATAAATACTACAAACCTATATTCAATAGCTGCTTCTTTCGCGTTAAATACCCAACCTGTAAAACTTATTACTACGTATTTTACAAAATAAATACTGAGGAGTATTACCGTTGAATAAATAAATAGTTGCCAGAATTCAAGTTTACTCCAGCCATTGGACTCTGCAAATAATGTGATGAATAACCCTCCGCATAAAACAAACAGTACATTAAGCATAAATGCCGGGAAAAAATTTTGAGACATCTTTTCTTTTGTTTGTGTTTGCCTGAATGTGGCCTGGAAGGATAAAGTAAAAATGCTGTTTACATATTTTGGGAATGAAGTTTTTATCAACCCTAAAAAAAATAATAAGAAGAGCAATATGTAAAAGACAATATCACGATCATTAAAATTTCTTTCTGTACCCTGCATTAAATGCACAGGGTTTTTTTGTACAGATTTTTTTTGCGGTGTTTGTATTGCATGTACAGAATCATGTTTTACTGTATCGGTTAAAGAATCAGGAATATTTGTTTTAACTGATAAAGCTCTTACAGAATCTTTACGTGCAGAATCTGTAACTAAAATTTTACGAACTGAATCTTTTCGAACCGGACTATTTTTAACCGAATCTTTATTCAGGAAATTTTTTCCAAAAATGCTTTCCTGAACTTTTTTAATTGAATCTAAGTAGAGAGAATCTTTGCGGGTAAGATATTTATGATTTGAAATACCACTATCGTTTTTTTTATGCAGACTTCCTGTATCCTGCGCAAAAATTAATGCACGCAGCATTAAGAAAACTGATATTGTAAAAAGATGTTTCAATTAATAAAGCAGCAAAAGTAATTTCACAACATCAAAACAAGCTTATAAACCCAAGATGAATTTTTGATTGTTGAAAATTAAGTTTGCTATCATCGCGTTTTCCTTCAGCCAGGGAAATACTGAAGATGCCAGTATTAGTCTCAAGTGAAAGCCCAATACCAAAACCCAGATATGTGTGGCTAAACTTTACGTTGTTTACATTATATGCCGCCCAGCCAAAATCTGTAAACCCATAAAACCAGGAATTTCTTGCAAGCAAATAACGGTATTCAGCAGTTTCAACTGAATAGCTGTTGGCATAAATACTTTCTTCATCAAAGCCGCGCAACAATTTAAAGCCGCCAATTCTGAACAATTCATTTTGAAAATAATTGGGCGACTGATACCAACCTGCATTTACTGCTAACTTAAATGCAGCCTGCTTTCCCACCGCAAAATATTTTGCAGCATCAGCCTGCAAACGAAACTGGTAACTGCGCAGCTTAATAGAATCATACAGATCATTTGCATTAAAGCCAGGATCTTTTATTTGTGTGATGGCATTATTTTTTTTGATATTCTTTTTACCAAAACTTCCGGTAAAAGAAAACTCATTTCCGCGCAAAGGATTAAAACGATAATCTGTGTTATTAAAATTATACTGCAAACCAATGCTGGTTGTATTTACATCGGCAACTGCAGGAAGTGTATGTGTTGCCTTTACAATATTTGTATCAACACTCAAAACATTACTGGCCGTAGTTTGTATAATAACTGCGCCAGACTGATGTTGCGTTAATTGATATTGAATACCAAGCTGTCCGTTTATATTCAAATAAAGCGAATCTTGTTTGTACAAGTGGAACCCGAAATTAATACCAAACAATGAATGAAAGATATAAGGTTGCTGATACGATAAATTTAATTGCGGTGATTTTGGCTGCAGTTGCTGCCAGGTAAAACCAAGTGTTTCGCCACTGCCAAAAGAATTACGCAAGCCAACATTTGCTTCGCCTGTAAATAATAATTTACCATTGGTTTGATCGCTCTGCGGCAATAAGCCAATTAAAACATTTACACTATTACTTTTTGTGGGCTGAAGATATAAATGCAATGCTGCTCCGGTATTCAGCATCTCAACTTTCCATGGTTGTGATTGCTGCAAATAATTAAGCAATGCCAACCGCTGATTAATATTATCCAGCAAATCTTCATGATACATATCATGTTCATGTATCTGCAAATATTGTTGCAGAAAAAATTTTGAAATGCGTGCACCGCCTTCAACAATTATTGTATCTATATAATATAATGCGCCGCTTTGTATGTTGAGATGCGCTGCAATATTATTATTATTAATATCAACACTATCTAAAGAAATATTTGCAAAAGGATAGCCATTGTTGCTGTAATAATTCAGTACATCATTATATAATTCTTCTATTTTTATTTGAGAAAAATTTTGCTTACTGAAATTTTCTGCATGATAACCGAGTGTGCTTACTAAAGCATAATCTGAATCGCTGATAGAAAGTTTTTGCCATTGATATTTTTTACCAATAAAAAGTTTAACTGACACAGACGATGAATCTTCCCAAACAGAATCCACAGAAGCAGTTGCATAACCTTTTATTGAAAGTAAAGAAGGCAACCGGTTTACATATTGAATACAACTTGTTTTGTTATTAAAACTATTTTGAAGATCTAAAGATGCAATAGCTGAAGTATCTGAAGAAACAGGATGAATAATAAGTCTGCAATTTTGCTGTGCACTGGTATTATCGCACAAAAAACAAAACAGCAAAAGCTGAAAAATATAAACACTGTATTCAATTAGTTTTGCCATTTCTATTTCACGGTAAACAAGATTACAAAACTTTATTTCAATGGCAGGCATTTACATTCATATTCCGTTTTGCAGAAAGGCTTGCCATTATTGTAATTTTCATTTTTCTGTTTCACAAAGCTTACTACCGCAAATGATAAAATCAATTTGCCGTGAAGCAGAATTAAGAAACGATTATTTAAAAGGGCAAATTGATACCATCTATTTTGGTGGGGGAACACCGTCTTTGGTGCCGGCGGAAGATCTACAATTTATAATCGATAAGCTTCAGTCAATATTTAAAATAAATACAGATGCTGAGATTACATTGGAAGCAAACCCCGATGACATAAATAAAGAAAAATTAATTGCCTGGAAAAAG
>JBDTLW010000119.1:0-6349 GCA_039934575.1 Parafilimonas sp.
GCTTGAAAAGATTGCCCCTACTGATGCAAATATTTTAATATTAGGAGAAAACGGAACTGGTAAAGATTTAACGGCAAAAGCGATTCATCAAAAATCTTTAAGAGCAAAACAGCCATACGTTAAAGTTGATGTAGGCGCGCTTACAGAAACGCTTTTTGAAAGCGAATTATTCGGTCATAAAAAAGGCGCGTTTACTGATGCAAGAGAAGACCGCATTGGAAGAATTGAAGCAGCCAATGGTGGCACTTTATTTCTTGATGAAATTGGCAATATTAATTTACAACAGCAGGCAAAATTGCTGAGCGTTTTGCAAAACAGGCAGGTAATACGTTTAGGAACAAACCAGCCAATACCTGTGGATATAAGATTGATTTGTGCAACCAATGTTCCATTACAGGAGCTGGCAAACGAAAACCGTTTTCGCAAAGATTTAATCTATCGCATCAATACGGTTGAAATAACATTGCCGCCATTGCGCACCCGCAAAGAAGATATTATTTTACTGGCAAAACATTTTGCAAAACAATATGCAGCCAAGTATAGAAAGCCTGCATTTGAACTTGATAAGTCTGCACTTGAAAAATTAATGAAATATCCTTTTCCGGGCAACGTGCGTGAGCTTCAATATACTATGGAGCGTGCCATTATTATGAGCGATGATGAAGTACTGAAAGAAAAAGATCTGCTGTTTTCTCCAATAGAAAGTTCTATTGCACAATCAAGCGAACAGGATGATTATAAATTAAGCACTATAGAAAAAAATACTATTCTGCATGTAATTGAAAAACATAATGGCAATATCACCAAGGCTGCAAAAGAATTGGGTTTAACCAGAACAGCATTGTACAGGAGGCTAAGCAAGTATGATATATAATCGCCCCGGAATAAGATTGGTAATTCGTATTGTATTACTTGCAATAGAAATTTTTGCAGCCAGTTATATGCTTATAAAAACACAGTTTTTATTTGGCGGAATTTTAGTTGCTGTTGCCGTTTATCAATCTTACAATTTATATGAGTTTTTAAAGAAAGCGCAGTTTGAAGTAAGCCAGTTTGTGGAAGGGGTTAATTACAGGGATTTCTCAAGACATTTTGATGTAAAACATGCGCCTGCTGAACTGCAATCGTTACGCAAAGGGTTTAATGATATTAATTCTGCATTTAAAGTAATAAGCCTTGAAAGGGAAACGCAATATCAATATTTACAAAAAATATTAGAGTTGGTTGATACAGGAATTCTTTCTTATGAAATTGAAACAGGCAATGTGGTTTGGATGAATGAATCGTTGAAAAGATTGCTGAAAATTCCTTACTTAAAAACAATACAATCTCTTGATAAACGTGATGCGGTTTTATGCGCGCAGGTTGTGGATCTTAAACCTGGAGAAAGTGCCATAAGCGATATTCACATAGACAGAAATGTGCTTAAAATATTTATATCCGCCACCGCATTTCAAACCAATGATAAAAGATATAAACTTATTGCATTTCAAAATGTAAATGAAGCATTGGATGAAACGGAAAGCAAAGCCTGGCAAAAATTATTGAGTGTAATGACGCATGAAATTATGAATTCTATTGCGCCTATTTCGTCATTGGCAGATACATTAAAAAACAGGCTGCAGCATTCTTCTCAATTGATTGATGATGAAACCGGAACGCTTGAAGATCTTTCTCTCGGCATGGAAACTATTAAACGCAGAAGTGAAGGCTTATTAAAGTTTGCGCAAACTTATCGCAACCTGAATATGATCACTGCGCCTAATCTCCAGAAATTTTATATAAAAGACCTGTTTAAAACGCAACACCGTTTATTGCAGCCAACATTACAACAAAAAAATATAGAGCTTGAAATAAAATTGAAGGAGCCGGAGCTGCAGTTAGAAGCTGATATAAATTTAATTGAACAGGTTTTGATAAATCTTTTACTGAATGCGATGGAAGCAGTAAAAGATATAGAGCATCCTAAAATTATTCTTACTGCGGGCAAGTCTGTCAATGGTCGTGTTGCCGTAAAAATAATTGATAATGGCAGCGGGATAGAAGATGAAGTGCTGGATAAAATTTTTATCCCTTTCTTCAGTACAAAAAAGAGCGGCAGCGGTATTGGCTTAAGCCTGTGCAAACAAATTATGATGCTGCATAAAGGAAACATTCATGTGCAAAGTGTGATGAATGAAGGCACGGCGTTTATATTGCAGTTTTGATAAAACAAATATATCATAATAAAAAAAGCAGCAATTACGCTGCTCTTTTTTATTATCAGTTGAAATATTATTGATTAGGTGGCGGTGGCATTTTTCCGGTGCTATCATGTGGCGGAGGCGGTGGCTGCATGTTTCCATGATTATCACCAACCATCATTGCTGCTTCATCAGGATGAGGATTACCATGATGACAGGTTACACATCTTACAACAGAAATAGTATCAGGTCTTGTTGAATTTTCCCAGTTGAAATATTTCGCATTAATGTCTGCTGCCATGTGTATCATGTGCCGTGCAATTCCTTTTTCATCTTTATCATCGCTGGCAAAATCCATTTTGTTTGTGGCATCATTATGTACATGGCAAAAATTACATTTTACACCAAGCGCTGCAGTAAAACCATGCATAACATGATCGAGACTGTCTTTGCTTATGTCTTTCGGCAATACCTGCAGATTTTTAAAAATGCTTGTATCGCTTGTTGAAGTTTGACTTAACGCTGCGTCTTTTATTTCAGATGGTTTTGTTGCAGCTACACTTATAAAAACGCAGGCTGCAAAAAAGAGCACCAGGTTTATTTTTCTTTTGTTTGAATATATCATATCGGTTGTTTATAGCGGGAAAGTAAATGTTTTTTTTTATGAATAAAACTTTTTGCGACGAAACCTAATCAGCAGGATACATAATACCTGCTTCTTTGCGAATGGCATCAAGTGTTTGCATCAGTAATAAAGAATCAGCATGTGTCATCACCGGGCTTTCCGTTAAACCTTTTTCCAGGCATTCACATACATGCCTTGCTTCATGCTGATAACCGAACCCTTCTTCAGGTGCAGAACCTGTTTCAATTATTTGTTTTGTTTCCTGTTTGCCAGTGTAATATTCAATAGTGGTAAATGGCGTATAATATCTTGATGTTAAACGTATGCGCCCTTTCGTTCCGCATATATCTGCTTCTGTAGTGCTGTCAGAAAGAAATGTTGAAAACAGTTGCGCTAACGCTCCGTTTTTATAACTGAAAGTAACTGCGCATTGGGTATCTGTATGCTCTGGAGTTAATGTTGCCTGTGCAAATATTTTTTCGGGCTTGCCTAAAAAAAATAAAGCAGTAAACACATTATAAATTCCAATGTCGAGTATGGTGCCGCCTCCTAATGCAGGATCAAGTAAACGTTGTGGTGCATCTGCTGGTGCACGAAACCCAAAATTTACCAGCATGCTTTTTATTTCGCCCAACATGCCATCATCTATCATTTGTTTTACTTTATTAAACGGAGGCAAAAATTTTGTCCATACAGCCTCCATTAAAAAAATATTTTTATTGCGGGCAGTATCAATCATTTCTTTTGCTTGTGCAAGATTTATGGCAAATGCCTTCTCGCAAAGCACAGCTTTATTGTTATTAATGCAAAGCAATGTATGCTCATGATGATGGCTATGCGGCGTAGCAACATAAATCACATCTACCTCATTATCGTTTACCAGCGACTTATAACTATGGTGAATATTTTTAACTGAAAATTCATGTGCAAATGCATCTGCAGATTCAGCATTTCTTGCACCGCAGGCAACAAGCTGCGCTTCTTTTACCAGTTTTAGATCAGATGCAAATTTTCTTGCTATGCGACCGCAACCTAAAATTCCCCAGCGTGTCATAAGTTAAATTGTTTTGGTTTATGTGAAATGTATTTATTCTTTTATAAATTTTAATATGGATGTGCCTTCTAAGCCTGATATTTTAATTATGTAAACTCCTTTTGTATAAGATTCAATATGTAAACTTACCGTTTTAGCATAAACCGGAAATGATTGTAATAATTGTTCATTACTATTAAACAAATTTACATTCGATTGTTTGTTTGAAGGAATAGAAATTGTAATTGTATTGTGTGCAGGATTTGGAAATAATGTTGCAGAAGTTGTTGCTGACACTGCATTTTGGGATGAATTGTTTTTTGATAATAATGGTGCTTCACCGGAACAAATTTCTTTTATAAAATTAACTGTCCTCTGTGCGATACCACCATCTGTCACAGTTATATTATCAGAAAGTTTTTTTATACCAGTTAGTTCATCTCCGAAATCGAATTCAATTGAAGTAGTATCATAAGAATAAACCGGTAAATTATAGCCCGGACAAATTCTTCCTGAAGAATCGTATTTATTCAATTCACTATAATCAAAATTTATTATAGAATATTTGTTTATAATACTGCCTATTGATAAAGTTGAAGAAAAATTTATTTCTTTTAGATAACGTTGTAATGCAAAATTATTGTAGGGAATAAGCTTTGCGGTAGTTGAATTAATTTTTCTTTTAATATCAACTACATAAAAATAATTTGTTCTGCTGCCATTGTATTTTGAATAATAACCTATCAATAAATTTTCATCATGATTTTTAAATAATGAAATTGGTTGATCTGAATTATCAAAATTTGTAAAAACAGGAGAAGCGCTTTTATATGATATTATATTTCCTTTTGCATCTACCAACAGCAAATAACCCATAGGGTGTCCTTCAACAGTTGCACTGGCATAACTCATTCCAATTAAATAATTTCCATTTGATGTTTCCTGAAACATATTTATTCGAAAAGCCTGGAATATAGTTGTATAAAGATTCTTAAATCCTATCATGTTAATAATGTTTCCTGTTGTATCAAATTTAGTAATCCGAATCTGATCCGGATTGCTTGATAGTACAGTTAGTACAACATAGTTTCCTTGCGAATCTCTAATAATGCTGGCTGGATATGCATAAAAATTATTGTCAGTAAATTGAAAACTTTTTGCCCAAATAATATTCCCGGCATGATCACATTTAACTATAGCAGGCGTGTAATTTTTAAGGCTGGCGTTGTATATATTTCCGGCAATTACAAAACCAGTGTTAGAATCATTACATATCAACGACCTGTCACTTGAACGGTCTCCATATACTTTTTGCCATAAAATTTTCCCTGTTTTATTCACTCTTGAAACATAAAAACCAGAGTCATAGCTTGCTGTTATAAAATAATCTCCGTTTGTTGCCTGTATTAAATTTTTACTATATTGGAAATTGTTATCTTTTAACTGGTCTGTAAAAGTTGTTTGAGCATAAATTAAATTACTTGCAAAGCAAACATAAAAAAGAAGTAAATTTTTTTTCATAGTGTAATTTCAGATTAAGTTAATCACTTTAAATCTCAATGCTGCAATTCAACCATTCACTTTCAATTTTTTCATTATATTTTTTATAAAAATTAATTGCTGGTTCATTCCAATCGAGGACTTGCCAAACAATACCGCAAAATTTTTTTTCTTTGGCTTCTTCAATCAACCTGTCAAACAATAATTTACCAATGCCTTTACCGCGTGATTTTTCGGTAACAAGAATATCTTCTAAATACATGCGTTGTCCTTTCCATGTTGAATAGCGAATATAATATAAAGCAAAGCCTTTTATAGTGTGTTCTTCTATTGCAACAAAACTATACCACACAAGATTTTCTCCAAAACCGCTTTGCATAAAATGATCTAATGTAACTGTTACTTCATGCGGCGCTCTTTCAAAATCTGCAAGTTCCTGCACAAGTTCAAGCAATCTTGGGCAATCTTCTTTCACTGCCCGGCGAATAGTAATATTCATTGTTATAAAAAATGAGTTTTTATTGAATCTTTTATTTTTTTAAAATCTTTATCCAGCGTTACTATTTCAAGGTTGTTTGCCTGTGCAGCTATAAGCTGATAGCTGTCATCATAGTCCAGATTAAAATTTTTAAATGTTTGCTCTAATAAAATTAATTGGGAAACATCCAGAGTTAATATAGGAATAAATGAAACTATATCTTGCAAGAAAGAACTAAATATATTATTAATTTTATTTTTAGGTATAAACATGCTCCCCCATAAATTCAAAACGCATTTAACTCTTGAAAAATATTCAACGTTTGATGCTCCATAATAATAATCTGCATCAATGGGACCTAATACGCTTTTGTTAGTTCCATCATCTACTTGAATGGCAGTACCAAATATGGCATTAATCATTGATTGGGTTTGATAGTAAACGCTATTCATTGCAATAAGACTGCCCGCACTAATTCCTCCAACTATTAAATTATTAACATGGATTTGGTAATTAGTGTTCAATCCATT
>JBDTLW010000120.1:0-6329 GCA_039934575.1 Parafilimonas sp.
CGTGACAGTTGCGGTGGTTGTTTCCACGCTATTCCTCCTCAAAAACAAAGTGAAATCAAACTGCGTAAGAAGATTATGGTTTGCGAAAACTGCGGACGTATTCTGGTTGATGCAGATTTGAATGATTCGGTGGTGGTTAAATAAGATACTTGATACAAGATACTGGAAGAGCTCACAATTGTGGGCTCTTTTTTTTAAAAGCACTTGCAGTGCTTATTTGGAACGCAGATTTTTATGATAATTAAGATTTTCGCAGATCATAACGTATCATAATCATCATAAAAATCTGCGTTCCAATAGCACCGTCGCAGACGGTGTAACCTTATCAAAGTGCACTGAATGATGAAAGAAAATGCACAGCATTTTTTTTACTTGATAACTTCGTGCCTTTCTGGCAAACCCTTTTTCCGGCGAAGCGGAAAAAATCAAATTAATTGTTCGACCCTTAACAAATTAGTTTGTAAGGCGATGAGTTAATTTGTAATTTGCCAACAGGATAAAAATTTTATGCTTCAAAAACTACACATACAGAATTACGCCATCATCAACGAACTGGAAATTGATTTTTCGGGTAAGCTGAATATCATCACCGGTGAAACAGGAGCCGGGAAAAGTATTTTAATGGGCGCATTAAGCCTTATTTTGGGCGAACGGGCGGACAGCAGTGTATTGCAGCAAAAAGAAAAAAAAGCAGTAATAGAAGGCTTATTTAAAGCCACAAAGAATAAATTCATAAACGATTTTTTAAAAGAGAATGATCTTGATGCTGAAGATGTGCTGACGATAAGAAGAGAGATTGCTGCAAATGGCAAATCAAGAGCATTCATCAATGACACACCGGTTAATCTTAACCAATTAAAAGCATTAAGCATTCTGTTGGTTGACCTGCACCAGCAGTTTGATACGCAGGAACTGAATTCGTCTGATTTTCAGCAAGAGGTTTTAGATGCACTTGCAGGCAATATTGAACTGCTGCAACAATACCGTCAGATTTTTCATCAATACAAAAAAATAAAAAAAGAATTGGGAGTGTTGCAGGCAGAGCAAGCTGCCGCCAATGCAGCATTGGACTATAACCGTTTTTTATTTGATGAACTGGAGGAAGCTGGTTTTAAAGAAAACGAACTGGAAGACCTGGATGCTGAATTAAAATTGCTGAACAACGCTGAAAATATTAAGCAGGAAATTACAGGCATTTATTATGAACTGAAGGAGAGTGAGCAACCGGTTGTACAGCAATTGAAAATGCTATACAACAAGTTACATGGGCTGGAACAGTTTCATACCGGCATTGGTGAACTGGCCGCACGTTTGCAAAGCACACAATTAGAACTGGCAGATATTGCAGACGAACTTGACCAGGTAAACAACAGCATTAATTATAGTGCCGAACGTATCCAAATTGTAAACGACCGCATTTCGATGGGTTATAAGTTGCAGAAGAAACATGGAGTAACCAGTACTGCTGAATTGTTGCTGATAAAAGATGAATTGCAGGAAAAGCTTAACCAGATATTAAACATCGGCGAAGCCATTCAGCAAAAAGAAAAGCAAAGCAATGAACTGTTGCAGCAGTGCGAAAAAGCAGCAAAAATAATTTCTGACAACCGCAAAAAAGCAATCAGGCCTTTTGCCGAAAATGTAAACAGTTTACTGGCCCGTGTGGGTATGCCAAATGCCCGCTTTGCAGCCGAAGCAAGGCCGCTGGATACTTTAAGCGAACTGGGCATTGATACCATTGAATTTTTATTTGATGCTAACAAAAGCAACCGTTTTGAACCTTTGCGTAAAGTTGCCAGCGGGGGAGAATTGAGCAGGTTGATGCTATGTATAAAATCGCTGGTGGCAAAAAAATTGCAACTGCCAACGCTGATATTTGATGAGATAGATACTGGTATCAGTGGCGAGGCAGCTAAACAGGTTGGGAATATCATGAAGGATTTATCAGCAGCTCACCAGTTAATATCCATTACCCATCAGCCACAAATAGCGGCAAAAGCCGATGCTCATTATTTTGTGTACAAAGCAATTGAAAAAGATAAGATCGTTACTTCTATACGGTTGCTTAATAATGATGAACGTATTACCACCATCGCTCAAATGCTTAGTGGCGAAAAGCCTACTGCTGCTGCATTGCAGAATGCCAGGGAAATGGTGGGTAATTAAATTACAACTGCACGCTCAAATTTCCTCTTTTTCAACTTTATTTCCTCCTTTTGTTTTATTTGACAAAAAAATTATTGCCAAAAGTTTTGACAATAAAAAAATTGTCATTAATTTTGGCAAAAAATATATTGTTATGAAGAATGTAGTAGGAAACCCGGCAAGAGGAGAGAGTTTTTACCAACGTAAAAGAGAAGTAGATAAAATTATTGATAGAATACTAAATGGCAATAACCTACAAATAGCCGCACCGAGACGTATAGGTAAAACCTCAATACTGTATTATCTGCTCGATAATAAATTAGAAGATTACATCTATGTGTATGTTGATACTGAATCTGTAACAGATGAAAATGAGTTTTATAAAAAACTTTTAAAAGAAATCATTAAAGCTGATGATTTTAAGAAATCAAACTGGTTTAAAAACCTGATGCAAAAAGGTAATAAGTTTTTAAGTAAGATAAAATCGGTAAAAATATTAGGACAGGAATTTGATTTCGACGAAGCTGAAACCGTCAGCGATTATAAAACCGAATTCGAAAATTTACTTGCCGGCCTGGAGTTTGAAGATGCTAAGCGATTAATATTATTGATAGATGAATTTCCACAAACCGTACAAAATATAGTTGAAGCAAATAGCGGAAGCACAGAAAAAGCAATCCACTTTTTGCAATCGAACCGGGAAATAAGGCTTAATCCTGATATAAACCTTAAAGTAACATTTATATACACCGGTTCAATTGGTTTAAACCATACTGTTGCTGCCATTAATGGTTCTGCTTTTATTAACGACCTTAATTCTATTGAGGTTGAACCGCTTTTGCCAAAAGAAGCAGTGGGCTTATTGCAGGAGTTGCTTGCCATTAAAGCACTACATGCCGAACAAAAAGTGTTAAACCATTTACTGGCTAAAATTGAATGGCTTATTCCATTTCATATTCAATTGGCAGCGCAGGAAATATTAAGCATCAGCGATAAAGAAGATAATATAACTGAAGAAATAATTGAACTGGCTTTTAATAACCTGATAGCCGCAAGAAATAATAACCATTTTGAACATTATTACAGCCGTCTTAAAAAACATTTCAAGGCTGCTGATTTTAATTATGCAGAAGAATTACTTCAAACAATAGCCAACAATAATACCATAGATAAAGCTACGGCATACAATATGGCATTAGGACATGGAGTGGAAACTCAATGGCGGCAGGTGCTGGAAATATTGATGTATGATGGATACATCAATAATGTCGGCAACAATAATATTTATCGCTTTAATTCACCAATTTTAAAAATGTGGTGGCTGCGTTTCATCTGTAAATAACACTGTAATGACCAACTTTTTATATAACCCCGACAGAAAAAGTAAAGACCGCCTGATAGCAGAGTTTGTAGTAAGAACAAGGCTGCTGGAGGACATTATGCAGGATATTGAAAGTTCGGATATGGACACTCCTGAACAACATTACCTGCTGGTAGGGCAAAGAGGCACCGGCAAAACAACCATGCTGCACCGGATAAGGTATGCTACAGAAGATAATAAGGAACTGAACAAATGGCTGATTCCGGTTATTTTTAGCGAAGAACAGTATAACATTAGTGAATTGGCCAACCTATGGGAAACAGTAGCACACACGCTGGAAGATTATCATGGTTTTGCGGGCATTAGCAAGGAAATGGAAATGCATATTGCCAAAGATAATTTTGAAGAATATTGTTACGATATTCTGGAAAAGCATCTAGAAAAGCATAATAAAAAACTGGTGTTGTTGATTGACAATGTTGGCGATATTTTAAAAAAGCTGGAGGATAAGGAAGTAAGAAGGCTTAGGGAAATACTGCAAACAAAATCTTTTATACGGTTGATTGCCGGCTCACCATTTTATTTAGACAGCATACTGGATTATAAACAGCCTTTTTTTGAGTTTTTTAAAGTGATACGGCTTGAAGGATTAGACAAGCAAGAAACGCTGGAACTGCTTCTGAAACTTGGCGACATTTATTATGAAAAAGAAAAAATTGAAAGAGTAATCAACGAAACTCCTGAAAGAATAGAGACTTTACGAATATTAACAGGAGGTGTACCACGAACTATTGCTTTAATGTTTAGAATATTTATTGACCATGAGCATGAAAATAGTCTTAAAGATTTGGAAAGAGTGCTAGATTCAGTTACACCTTTATATAAACATCGCATGGATGATTTATCTATGCAACAACAGAAAATCGTAGATGCTGTTGCAAGAAATTGGGATGCAATAAGTGTAAAAGAGTTAAAAGAAAAAGTAAGACTGGATAGTAAGGTTATATCAGCTCAATTGCGACAGCTCGAAAAAAATCAAATAATAGAAAAAAGAGAAACAAGCACAAAAAATCATATTTACTTAATGCGAGAAAGATTTTGGAATATTTGGTATTTAATGCGTTATGGGAGAAAGATAGATAATGAAAAAGTTATTTGGTTCGTAAAATTTTTAGAAGGTTGGTGTTCTGATTCTGAGTTTGAAAAAAGAATTAATCACTTTATCAAGGAATTGAAATCAGGGCTAATAAATTCGGAGGAAAGTCAATTCTACGAATCTGTATATGCCTCAATTAAAAAAATCCAACCTCATTTGCGATATCTTTTAAAAAGGAATATTTCTGAGAATATTTCAAAAAGTATAACAATAACAGAGGAAGAAGCACTGGTAATTTCTGAAAATTATTTTACACAAAATAATAATTCGGATGCGATAAAAGTATTACTTCAGCCTTTAAAACTATCTATAAAAGCAAAGACTCTGTTATTTGAAAGGTTAAATGAATCCGAATGGAGGGAGCTTAAGCCGTTAAGATTTGAAGTTTTCTCATCAAAATCAGAAGAAGATGAGACTCCAGATGGAGTACTAGTTTTTGCAATTTACACTCTTCAAAATTCGCTCTTTTTAAATCTTAGTTATAATAAATTAAGTGAGCTTCAAGAAATAGTTGATTTAATGATTGAAATATCAAATCAGCAAGAAAAAGAGACATTTAATGTTGAAATTTGGTCTATAGGGTTAACAATTTCATATTTAATCGCCTTTAAACAATATAACTTAGCTCATAAATTTTTTAATGAAACCAAAATTATTGATTTAAAGAGTGTAATTAAGCCACTTTATTATTCTCTATTATATTTTAGTGAAGGAAATAATTCTGAGAAATTGAATAGATTTGGTTCTGAAGTGAAAGAATCTTCAAAATCACTTATTTTTAACATTGAAAACATACGAAAGGATTTAAAGAAATAACAAACTATGTCGTACAATTTACTTAAAGGAAAAAAAGGAATCATTTTTGGAGCGCTTGATGAAAGGTCAATTGCCTGGCGCACAGCTTTGCGTTGCCATGAAGAAGGTGCTGAAATAGTTTTATCAAACGCGCCGGTAGCCATGCGCATGGGCGAAATAAATAAACTGGCAGAAATTGTGAATGCCCCCGTGATTGCCTGCGATGTAAGCAGCAACGAAGATGTTACCAACCTCATCACTAAAACGATGGAGCATTTTGGTGGCGGAGTAGATTTTATTCTGCATTCAATTGGCATGAGTATAAATGTGCGTAAAGGAAAACACTATACCGAAATCGATTATGGTTTTAATGCTAAATCGCTTGATATATCAGCCATGAGCCTGCACCGTGTGCTGGCTACAGCCATGAAGCAGGATGCAATAAATGAATGGGGTAGTGTGGTTGCGTTAACTTATATCGCAGCGCAGCGTGTATTTCCGGATTACAACGAGATGGCCGATGCCAAAGCATTGCTGGAAAGTGTGAGTCGTAGTTTTGGGTATCATTATGGTGTAAAAAAACACGTAAGGGTAAATACCATATCTCAATCGCCGGTAAAAACAACGGCAGGCAGTGGTGTAAAAGGCTTTGATGGCTTTTTAGATTATGCTGAAAAAATGAGTCCGCTGGGTAATGCCAGTGCCGATGATTGTGCCAATTACTGTGTAATGATGTTCAGCGATATGACGAAGATGGTTACTATGCAAAACCTTTTCCATGATGGAGGATTTTCGTTTACAGGGGTTACAGAGGCGGTGATAAATAAAATGTAAAAACCCCCTCCGCCCCCTGAAGGGGGAACTTTGGAGTTCATAACTTCTAAAAGTATTCACGATATGTAAAAGCGAAAG
>JBDTLW010000121.1:0-6317 GCA_039934575.1 Parafilimonas sp.
AACGCCTGAATATTGATATGTGCCGATTGAATCGCTGCATACCTGCCCGGTAATATCAATTTCAATAGCGCTGTTAATGGCAACCATTTTTTTATTACGTCTTATTACATGCGGGTCATTCACGTAATTGATAACCAAAAAAGCAAAAGCAGGATTATCGTTTATATAATCATACAATTTTTTTGAACCAAGCGCAAATGAGGAAACAGTTTTACCGGGGTGAATTTTTTTATATTTATTATTGATAACATCTTTCTCAAATAAATCTATAATTCCATCTGAACACATTTCAGTATGCACACCTAAATTTTTATGATTATGCAAGCATTTTAAAACCGCATCAGGAATAGCGCCAATGCCCATTTGTAAAGTACTTTTATCTTCAATCAGGCTTGCAATAAGTTCACCAATTTTCTCTGTTTCAGGTCCGCATTTTTCAGTAAAGTTTGCTGTGTGCAATTCGTCTTCATTATAAACCATAGCATGAAAACGGCTGCTATGAATTATTCCATCCCCATGTGTTCTCGGCACATTCGGATTTACTTGCGCGATAATATATTTTGCTGTATTTACTGCGCTCTTCGCAATATCAACAGATACACCCAATGAGCAATAACCATGTGTATCGGGTGGCGATACCTGCACTATTGCAACATCAATCGGTAAAATATTTTGTTGAAATAAAATTGGTATTTCGCTTAAAAATACCGGAACATAATCAGCATAACCTTCATGTACTGCATGGCGAACAGAAGCCGATACAAATAAAGAATTAATATGAAAACTGTTTTTGTATTCCTCTTTATCAATATGAAAATCTCCATACACGCTAATGGAAACTACTTCCACATTTTGCAAACGATAACTTTCTTCTGCAAGATGTTTTAATAAAAACGTTGGTGTTTGTGCGCTGCCATGTATAAATATTCGCTGGTTACTTTGAATAACTGACAACGCTTCTTTCGGGCTTACATAATTAATAGGAGCATTCATTAAAAAAATTTTGATAAAATTAATTGCTTTTGTAAAATATTATATAATTGCAATCATACAAAAAAGTGTTTGAATAAAACCAGGAAGGTTTTTGCCAGGATACTTTATATCAAAACTTTCAAATTAAACCTGCCTGGTTTATTTGCACATTATCAACACAGCAGCACCGCTAAATTTTCCTTCACACAACATTCTGAAATTAAATTCAGCTTAGCAATTACATCAATTTTTTATGCCGCTATCCATCCGCCATCAACAGGCAATGCAACGCCGGTAACAAAAGATGCACCATCTGAACATAGCCACATAACAGCTTCCGCTACTTCATCAGGGTTGCCCATGCGACCAACAGGTTCCATATTGGTATATTGCTTTTCAACTTCTTTTTCTTTACCTGTAATGCGGTCAATCATTGCGGTATGAATAACACCAGGACAAACTGCATTAACACGAATGTTTTGTTTTGCATTTTCCAATGCTGCTGTTTTTGTAAGACCTGTAACGGCATGTTTGCTCGCTACATAAGCAGGCAGCCCGGGAAAGCCAATTAATCCCGCAACTGAAGCACAGTTTACAATAGCGCCTTTACCTTGTTTTAGAATATGCGGAATTTCATATTTCATACAAAGCCAGATACCTTTAAGATTTACCGCTATCGTTTTATCCCAATTTTCTTCTGTGCATTCCTGTGTATTTCCCATCGTACCTTCAATACCTGCGTTGTTAAATGCATAGTCGAGTCTGCCAAATGCAGCAATGGTTTTAGCAATCATATTTTTTACATCACTGCTTTTAGAAACATCACAATTAATAAATAAACCTTCACCGCCTGCGGCTTTAATCATGTTTAATGTTTGTTGCTCTTTATCTTCTATATAATCGGCAACAACAACTTTTGCACCTCTTGCTGCAAATGCAACGGCAGCAGCACGACCAATACCAAAGCTTCCTCCTGTAACAAGAGCAACTTTGTTTTCAAATATTTTATCCATAAAAATTGAGTTTAAATTTTTATGGAAAAAGTATTTATACCGGTAACTTATATTGATAACGTAAATCAGGCAGCAGTATGATAGTTATCAGGAATTATTAAAAATGGTTATGCTTATTATCAGGTTGCTGATACATCAAACCAATATATTGATAAGTATAAGCTATAAAAACAACATTATCTTCTTTTGATAATGCATTTTCAAATAGTTAAAATTTAGACAACCTGAAGTTTTGAAGTTGATGAAAATCATTTTTTATTATGATAATCATCAAGTCAAATGCATTCATTTTATTACAGATTTGTTACTTAATAATTTATTATGGAATCATACATAAAACTATTCAGCAACATAGGCATTAATGACGTTGAGACTGTTGGCGGCAAGAATGCTTCACTTGGCGAGATGTACAATAAACTTTCATCAAAAGGCATTCGTGTGCCCGATGGTTTTGCTACAACATCTTTTGCTTTCAGAAAATTTTTGGATGAAAATAAAATAGCGGCATCACTCAAACAACTTATGTCATCATTAGATAAAACATATTCTAATCTTGATGAGGTGAGTGCGAAAGCAAGAGCGTTAATGTCAAATGCAAAAATGTCTGATGATTTGATTGAAGAAATTATAAAAGCCTATCACGAATTATGCGGCGAAAAAGAAATTGAAGTAGCTGTGCGCAGCAGCGCTACTGCCGAAGATTTACCTGCTGCAAGTTTTGCCGGTCAGCATGAATCATACTTGAATATCAAAGGCGATGAAGCTGTTGTTGACGCGGTGCATAAATGTTTTACTTCTTTATATACTGCACGTGCAATCAAGTATCGTGAAGACAATGGTTTTGCGCATGAGAAAGTTGCGCTTTCTGTTGGTGTGCAGAAAATGGTGCGTTCTGATAAAGCATGTTCAGGCGTTGGTTTTACGCTTGAGCCTGAATCTGGTTTTGAAGATGTAATTCATTTGTCAGGTGTTTGGGGCTTAGGTGAAAATATTGTGCAGGGTGAAGTTACGCCCGATGAATTTTATGTGTTCAAACCAACATTATTGCAAAATAAAAATGCCATTATTCAAAAGAAGCTGGGTGCGAAATTAAAAACCATGATTTATGCAGATGCTGCATCAAATGAATCAACCATCAATATAAATACGCCCATAGAAAAACGAAACCAATATGTTTTGAATGATGAAGAAATAATACAGCTTGCTAACTGGGCATTGCTCATCGAAAATCATTATAAAAAACACATGGATATTGAATGGGCAAAAGATGGTTTAACCAATGAATTGTTCATCATTCAGGCAAGACCGGAAACTGTGCATTCACAAAAAAACAAAGCAATAATTGAACAATACAATCTTGAAGAAAAAGGAACTGTGTTAACATCAGGCAATGCGATTGGTGAAAAAGCAGCAACTGGTATTGCACGCATTCTCCATTCACCCAACGAAGCTTCAAAACTGAATGAAGGTGATATTGTAGTAACAGATATTACAAGCCCTGATTG
Source organism: Parafilimonas sp. (assembly GCA_039934575.1). Lineage (GTDB taxonomy): Bacteria > Bacteroidota > Bacteroidia > Chitinophagales > Chitinophagaceae > Parafilimonas. Next base: position 3,491 of record JBDTLW010000121.1, read on the forward strand.
GGATCCCATCTTAAAAAAAGCTTCAGCTATCATTACAAACAAAGGCGGCAGAACAAGTCATGCTTCTATTGTTGCACGTGAGCAAGGTGTGCCTGCAATAGTTGGCTGTAATAATGCAACCACTGCAATTAAAGATGGAGAAACAATAACAGTAAGCTGTTGCGAAGGCAACATCGGTTATGTGTATGATGGCAAATTAAAGTTCACAAAAAATGAAATTGATATCAGCCGGATTGAAAAGCCTGCATCAACAGAAGTGATGCTGATTTTGGCTGACCCTGATAAAGCATTTCAATTATCATTTTATCCGAACGATGGTATTGGTTTGCTGCGGCTTGAATTTATCATCACGCATTTTATCCAGGCGCACCCAATGGCATTAATAAATTTTGATGTACTGAAAGATGAATCAGCTAAGAAAAAAATTGAAAAGCTTACGCAAGGATACAGCGATAAAAAACAATTCTTTATTGATAAGCTTTCACAAGGTGTTGCCACAATTGCTGCAGCATTTTATCCCAAAAATGTGATTGTGCGTATGAGCGATTTTAAAACAAATGAATATGCAAACCTTGTTGGTGGAAAACAATTTGAGCCTGAAGAAGAAAACCCTATGCTCGGTTTCAGAGGCGCTTCAAGATATTACAGTGATTTGTATAAAGAAGGTTTTAAACTGGAATGTGAGGCAATAAAAAAAGTGCGTGAAGAAATGGGATTAACCAACATAAAAGTAATGATTCCGTTTTGCAGAACGATTGATGAAGGCAGGAAAGTAATTCGCATTATGGAAGAATTCGGATTGGACAGGAACCTGGATTCATCACTTGAAATTTATGTGATGGCAGAAATTCCTTCTAACGTTTTACTGGCTGAAAAATTTGCTGAAATATTCGATGGGTTTTCAATCGGCTCAAATGATTTAACGCAACTTACATTGGGTATTGACAGAGATTCAGTTTTAGTTTCAAGCATTTTCAGTGAACAGAATGAAGCTGCTAAAATGATGGTGAGCATGATGATTGAAAAAGCAAAAGAATGCGGAACGCATATTGGTTTATGCGGACAGGCACCGAGCGATTTTCCGGAGTTTGCACAGTTTCTTGTTGAAGAAGGTATCAATAGTATTTCATTCAATGCAGATGCTTTGCTGAAAGGAATTGAAAATATAAACAAGGCAGAAAAGTCAATGCACCTGCTTGCCTAACTTTATCAGATGAAAGAAAAACAAATAGTTGAAATTGTTGAAGACAGGTTTAAAACGATTAATAAACTATATCATAAGATCATTAAAGAGTTTGATAAAGATGATATTCATAATTTTCGTATTGAAGTAAAAAAATTGAGAGCTTTTTTGCGGTTGCTTGATATTAAAAAAGAAATAGATGGTCCGCTGATTCCTAAAACACTTAAAACTTTTTATGGCTATATTGGTATCATCAGGAACATCCAGTTACACAGGCATAGCCTCTTTAAATATATCACCGATTACAAGACTGAAAAACCAGAAGCATATTTAAAAATATTGGATGATGAAAAAGCGTATTGGCAAAAAGATGCTAAGGCATTAATGGAGGATAGTAATTTTGATGAAGCTGAAAATAAAATTATTAAAAGTCTTCCCGGCAAACTTGAAAAATTAACTATAAAAAATTTTGCAGAAAGCAAACTTGATGAGCTTAAAAAACAACTTGAAGATTTAAAAGATGATGTAGCGATACATACTACGCGCAAGATTTTAAAAGATATTTTTTACAACTACGATTATATTAAAAAGTATGTTGATTTACCTGAAACAATTTCAAAAAAAGATAATTTAAAATTACTCACAGCACAGCTTGGAGATCTCAGGGATAAAACTATACAGCTTGAATTTTTATCAGATGAATATACTGGTAAAATAAAAGATGAAAATGAAAAAGCCACGCTACTTAAAGTGAAAGACGAATTTGAGTATGAAAAGCAAATGATGCTTCATCAACTGCAGTATAGATTTAATGAGTTACGTAAACAATTATACGTTCAACAATAAATTATGCCTTCAATTGTTACCATAACATTTAACCCGTGCATTGATAAAAGCAGTTTTGTTGATGCATTATTACCGGATAAAAAATTGCGATGCGCCACTTTTATAAATGAAGCCGGTGGCGGCGGAATAAACGTTGCAAAAGCGGTAAAGAAATTAGCTGGCAATGCGCTTGCTGTTTATCTGGCAGGCGGTTATACAGGCATTGTTTTAGAATCTTTATTGAAAGCCGAAAACATTGATGCAATTGCAATTGATACTGGTGTTGATACAAGAGAAAATATTATGATTGTTGATAAAGCCACTAATCTTCAATATCGCTTTATAACGCCTGGCAATGCAATTAAAGAAACGCATTGGAAACAATGTTTAAAATCAATTGAAGCATTAAATGATGTTGAATATATTGTTGTGAGCGGAAGTTTGCAGCAGGGTTTTCCAACAGATATTTTTGAACGCATATCCGTTATCGCACAGCAAAAACAGGCAAAGCTGATAATTGATATTCCTGCTGAAACATTGCAGGAATATCCTGTAAGGGGCGCTTATCTTCTTAAACCAAATCTTGGTGAATTAAGCATGCTTGCTGGTAAAGAAGAATTGCATGGCGATGAAATAACCAGCGCTGCAAGAGATGTTATCACTAAGAATATTTGCGAAGTGGTAATTGTATCAATGGGTGCGGCAGGTGCAGGGTTGAACGCAACCACTTTCGTGGTGCCCTGCGTGGAACTCGCGAACGGCTTCGCACCTGGAGGTGAGGGCTTGAAGACCGCGCCGGGCGGCATGAAACCTACGACG
>JBDTLW010000122.1:0-6311 GCA_039934575.1 Parafilimonas sp.
AATATGGCGCTGTTTCTAAAAATTCTTTATGCCAGTCTGTTTGTAAAGGCGCAAGATCTTTAATCCATTCTTCACTCATGCGTCCATTATAACTTTCATATTCTTCTTTTTCAGCAGCTATTCTTATTTGCTTTTTTAAAGCAGCATCAGATACAATGCAAAATGTCCAGGGCTGTTTATGTGCTCCGGAAGGTGCGGTGGAAGCGGCTTTCAGCAAATTTTCAATTAATGATTTTGAAATAGGTTTATCGGAAAATGCTCTTATGCTTCTGCGTTTATTCAGCCATAAAAAAAATTTATTGCTTTTGTTACGCATTTCATCTTCGGTATAAATTTTCTTTTTGTATGAAATGAACGGATGCCCGTTTATAATTTTTTGCTGTTTCATATTTAAGTTTGAAAATGTACAAAGTATGTTAATGAACTTATATTCTTAACAAAGATTGTTAGAATGCCGTTAACAAAATATCTCATAAAAAATAAATAAAAAACTTTGTGCGAAGTTTGCACACATACAAGTAACAGGTAAAATTGTAATGAAGAAAACATTTCTTTTATTTTTATTTCTTTCAGCAGTATTTTTTTCAGATGCGCAATTAAGAAAAATTCCGGCTGATGTTACAGATGCTTTTTCTGCACGTTACCCCCATGCAACACGGGTTGAATGGAAAGATAAATTGCAGTATTTTGAAGCAACATTTCAATTAAACGGATGCAGCATCTCGGCTGATTTTTCATCAAAAGGTGATTGGGAAGGCAGTGAACGTCTTATGGATTTTGATGCATTACCTGATGAAGTAAAAGACGGATTTGGCAAGAGTAAATATGCGGACTGGCAAAAGAATTCTATATACGAAATTCAGGAATTGGGTAAGCCATTGCAATATAGGGTTAGCGTACATAAATCAGGACTTCAAAAAAAGAATTTATATTTTGATATTAATGGAAAGCTGTTGAAAGAGTCTATGACTTTATAATAAATTTATTGCCTGTTAAATTATTATTGCAGGCACCGATAATTTTACACGCATAAAATGAATACTAAAATAAAAACAGGTTTATCCTTTATTTTATTTCTTTCTTGTTTAACGTTAAATGCACAGCCCGACAGATGGCAGCAACGCATTGCTTACAATATTAATGTTGATATGAATGTTGTAACCAATCAATTTAAAGGCATAGAAAAAATTGATTACTGGAATAATTCACCTGATACTTTAAACCGCGTTTTTTTTCATTTATACTGGAATGCATTTCAGCCAAACAGCATGATGGATATACGCAGCCGTGAATTGGGAAAAACAGTTTTAGGTACAGATAGAGATGGTAATCCTGTTTACGATTGGGATGACCGTGTGCGTGATCGAATTCAACATTTGCAACCAAATGAAATTGGTTACGACAGCACAGCTTATGTTAAGCTAAATGGTGTTGTACAAAAATTAATTTATCATGAAACAATATTGGAAGTTGATTTAAAAACACCTTTACTTCCGCATTCAAAAAACAGCTTTGAAGTTGCATTTAATTGCCAGGTACCCATACAAATAAGAAGAAGCGGAAGAGATAATGCAGAAGGCATTCGCTATAGCATGAGTCAATGGTATCCAAAAATGGTGGAATATGATTACGAAGGATGGAATGCAAACCCATATATAGCAAGAGAATTTTATGGCGTGTGGGGAGATTACAATGTAAACATAACAATAGATAAAAATTATATGTTGGCTGGTTCAGGAACAATACAAAATCCTGATGACGTTGGTTATGGATATGAAACGTCAAACGTCAAAGGTCAAACGTCAACAACAAAAACATTAACGTGGAAATTTGCTGCGCAGAATGTGCATGATTTTGTGTGGGCTGCAGATACAGCATATACAATGATCAAAAAACAAATACCAAATGGGCCGTTGTTTTATTTTGTGTATAAAAAAGTTGATTCATTACAAGCTAACTGGGAAAGCCTTGCAGGCAAAATTGAGAAAGCTTATCCATTCATCGCAAAAACATTCGGTGCTTATCCGTATAAAAATTATTCATTTATACAAGGTGGTGATGGTGGGATGGAATACCCAATGGCAACGCTTATCAGAACTGCAAGTGTTGGATCGGCCATTCATGAATTTATGCATAGCTGGTACCAGGGTATGATGGGCAGTAATGAAAGTTTATATGCCTGGATGGATGAAGGTTTTGCTACGTATGCAGAATTAAGAACAAGCGCATATTTAAGAGTCGACACAGGTTTTGCTTATACCAATTCATATAATTCATATTTCAGAATTGTAAAGAGTGGTAAAGAAGAAGCGTTGACCACACATGCAGATCATTTCAATACAAACTATGCGTATAGTGTTGCATCATATTCAAAAGGCTCAATATTTTTAGCGCAGTTAGGATATATAGTTGGCGAAGAAAATCTTGATAAAATTTTATTGGAGTATTACAATGAATGGCGTTTCAAACATCCAAATCCAAACGATTTTATTCGCGTTGCAGAAAAAGTAAGCGGTATTGAATTGCAGTGGTATAAACAATACTGGATTAACACAACACGTACAATTGATTATGCAATTGGCGATATAAATGCAGCCGGCAGCAATGCAACTATAACTTTAAAACGTGTGGGATTAATGCCCATGCCCGTTGATGTTTTAATTGCATATAAAGATGGAACGCAGGAAATGCATTACATACCGATGAACTTAATGTATGGTGTAAAGCCGGCAGAAAATAATATTACAAGAATTGTTGAAAGCGAATGGAAATGGGTTGATCCTGAATATAGTTTTGCAATTACAAAACCTGTTACTGAAATTAAATCAATTGAAATAGACCCAAGTCAGCGTATGGCAGATGTAAACAGGATAAACAATAAAATTGTGGTTCCTTAACTTTAACAAATTCATCAGGCAACCCTGATAAACGCTTTTCGTATTACAATTTCATTACTAAAAAAAGCAAAACTGACCTTACTAAACCTTAGTTCTATTTGAAAATTTCTGAAATTTATTTATTTGGAGTAAATAGGGGATGAGGCTATTTTTGCGTGCTTTTTGAGAAGAAAATTAAAAAATTAAGATGTTCAATACTGCTCTTCGCTTCTCGGTTTATTGTTTAGCATTCATACTTTTTACAAACCTTATATCCTGTAAAGTAGAACGTGTGGCTTATTTTAAAGATGTTCCGGATTCAGCATCTGCAAAAAGAGTAATACAATCCATGCCACCAGCCGAAGCTGCTACAGTGCGGCCAGATGATGTGCTTAATATTACTATTCAAACTTTAGATCCTTCTGCAAATACTCTTCTTAACCAGGGAAATCTTCCCGTGAATTCAGGAGCAGTTACAGGCTCAAGCACAAATACAACAACGCAGGCGGTTATCTCCGGCTATCTTGTAAATAAAGATGGCTATGTGCATTTGCCTTATGCAGGCGATGTATTAGTAAAAGGCTTAACATCAGACCAGGTTAAAGAACTTGTAACACAAAAAATTTCAGTTTTTTTTAAAGACCCTGTTGTAAACGTCAGGTTTACAAACTTTAAAATTACCGTTTTGGGCGAAGTAAGAAATCCTACAACTTTTCTTTTGCCAAACGAAAACCCAACCATCTTTGACGCCTTAGGTCTTGCCGGTGATATAACTTTGTATGGAAGACGTGATAATGTTATGTTGATAAGAAGTGAAGCTGATGGTAAAAAAGACATTATAAGGCTTAATTTAGACAGCACTACTGCAATCTCATCGCCTTATTTTTATCTAAAACCAAACGATGTTTTATATGTAGAACCTACAGAAGACAGGGTGGCAAGTACTAGTGCATACAGAACAAGGGATATTGCAATTATAGCAAGCGCCCTTTCCTTAATGATCGTAGTTGTTGCCCGCCTTATTCAATAATAACCCGTGATTGCTGTATGATTTTTAAGTGCGATAATTGATTAAATCTAAACCGGATCTTATGCAGGATTTGAATGATAATGAATTTTCAACAAACAGTGCCAGTAAGCATCAGGATGTTGATATTAAGTTTTTAGTGGCAAAAGTTTTAGGCAACTGGTACTGGTATGTCTTTACGCTTATTTTATTACTCGGTATCGGGCTACTGTTAGAGCTTTTTGTTTCCCCAAGATACACTGTTACAGGAAGGGTGATGGTAACAGGATATAATCCACAGGGTAAATCTATAACCGGTACTGATGAATCTACCGTATTAAGCCAGCTCGGAGGCTTATTTTCCGTACCAAATTCAGTAAGCAATGAAATGGAAATTATTCATTCCAGAACCCTTATTGAAAAAACCGTTCGCGATTTACAATTGAATGTTACATATTGGGGACAGGGACCCATACGTTATGAAGAAGTATATAAAAACTCACCCTACTTCATAAACTTATTATCACTTAAAAATATAACAGACCCAATTGAGTATGACGTTAGAGTGATTGATGGAGGAAATAAAGTAAAATTTGAAGATGAAGACAGCGACAGCACTTTTACAATGTCTTTTGGCGATACTATACATACATGGTATGGAAGCTGGGTTTTACTGAAAAATCCCGATGTTACAGAAACAAATCCAAAGCATACATTGGGCATGGTTATAAATAGTTATGCCCAAACAATTTATGCGTACCTGTCAAATATTACGGCAGCAACAATTAATGAGCAGGTTAATATAATTGATCTTTCTATTGGCGGTGTTACACCTCAAAAGAATGAAGACATGCTTAAGTACCTCATCAACTTATATGTGCAGGCAGACATTACTGATCATAATAAAGTTGCTGACAGTACCATTGCATTTATAGACAGCAGGCTGATTGGCGTAGCCCAGGATTTAAACGCTGTTGATAAGAATATAGAATCATTTAAAAAAGAAAATAAGCTTACAGATCTTACCAATGATGCAAATGAATTATTGCAAACAAGCACAACGGTAAATCAGAGCCTTGCAGATAAACAGGTGCAGTATAAAGTAATTGATGATCTTGAAAATTATTTAACGGATAACCGGAATAATACACGCATAATGCCTACAACGGCGCCCATACAGGATCCTGCTTTTGTGCAAACGCTTGATAAATATAACTCTCTTCAATTGCAACGGCAGGCTTACCTGCAAACTTCTACTGAAGCTAATCCAAATGTAAAGAGTGTAGATATTCAGCTTGGCCAGTTACGCGGCGATTTGCTGAGCATGATGAAAACATATAAAAAAGGTGTAAATACTGAGCAGACTGATTTGGTAACAAGAAATGCGCAAATGCAGGGCTCTATACAAAAAGTACCTACACAGCAGCGTGTTTTTCTTGATTATACAAGACGCCAAAATGTTTTAGAAGGTCTTTATACATATCTTTTGCAAACACGTGAACAGACTGCAGTTTCAAAATCAAACAGCATTGCACCAATACGGGTTATTGATGAACCTATACGTGCACCATTACCTTATTTTCCAAACATCATTATAATAATTGCCAGTGCAATCTTTTTAACGCTGCTTATACCTTCTGTTGTAATATTTATGCGCGAATTATTAAACAAACGCGTAATTACTGCTGATGATATCAGTAACTATACAAATGTTCCAATAGTAGCCGGGATCAGTCATAATAAGCTTGCTAAAAAACAAAAAATTATCCCCGCCGATTCAAATACAGAAGTTGCAGAGCAACTCAGAATACTGAGAACAAATCTCAATTTTCTTTTGCCAGGTGCTTCTGAAAAAGTTGTAATGACAACTTCAAGCATGGGCGGCGAAGGCAAATCGTTTATTGCTATGAACCTTGCTTATGTACTGGCTTTATCAGGCAAAAGGATATTGCTGATGGAACTTGATTTACGAAAGCCCCGAATTTCCCCTGCATTGCATGTTGATAATATTAACGGGTTTTCAGATTACGTGGTTTCTGATATGAAAGTAAAAGACATCATTAAACCTGTTAATCTTCACGCCAACTTATTTCTTATAAATTCAGGAACTATTCCGCCAAACCCGGCAGAGCTATTGGTGCACGATAAAGTGCAGCAGCTTTTCGCTGAAGTAAAAAATGAATTTGATTATATTATAATTGATTCCCCTGCTATTGGGCTTGTAACAGATTCTTTGTTATTAAGCAAATATGCGGATATTGTTTTATACATAGTTCGCCAGCGTACTACATATAAAAAACAAGTAAACATTATACAGGGTTTAGCTAATGAAAGAAGATTTAAAAGAATGGATATTATCTTTAACGATATAAAACCTATACCGGGTTACGGATATGGCTTTGGTTACAGGCATGGTTCAGGTTATTATG
>JBDTLW010000123.1:0-6302 GCA_039934575.1 Parafilimonas sp.
TTTATTCTTGCCATACCTTTTTTGTTTAACAGTATTGGTGTAAAAAAGATGCTGTTGCTTGGCATGGCTGCATGGATTCTGCGTTACTTCTGTTTCGCTTATGGTAATATCGGAGCAAATGAATGGATGTTGTACGCAGGAATAATTTTACATGGCGTTTGTTATGATTTCTTTTTTGTAACAGGTTATATGTACACAGAAAAGAAAGCCGGCGAAAAAATAAAAAGTGCAGCGCAGGGCTTATTCACTTTTGCTACTTATGGATTAGGCATGTTTATAGGTACCATATTTTCCGGTAAAGTTGTGGATAAGCATATCCTTGCCGGCGGAACTCATGACTGGACAAAAATCTGGTTAGTTCCTGCTTATATTGCAATAGGCGTATTGATATATTTTGTTTTATTTTTCAGAGAAAAGAAAACAACAACTGCAAATTTGCAACAGTAAAAAATAAGAACAATGTGATAAGAAAAAGCTTTGAGCTATTAGCTTCGAGCCGCGAGCAATAACTAACAGTTCAAGGCGCACAGCTAAAATTTACAAATAAAAATAATTTTATGATAGTTCGCTTATGGCACGGAAAAACTTCTTCTGAAAACGCAGAGGAGTATATGAATTATATTTTGCAAACAGGCGTTAAAGATTATCGCTCTACACCGGGGAATTTAAATGCACAGGTTTGGCAAAAACAGGAAGGTGATATAACACATATATGGACAGTTTCCTGGTGGGTAAATATTCCAAGTATAAGAGCATTTGCAGGCGAAGATTATGAGCAGGCGAGATATTATGAAGAAGATGAAAAATATCTTTTGGAATTTGAACCAACTGTTCAGCATTATGAATGCTTTGGAGAAATACGATAAATAGTTTTGAGATAAATAACAAACATAAAAGTTTCGCGTTGATGCGATCTATATGAATAAAGACGGTGGTCTTTCACACAAACTTCACGGCTTAGATCATCTACGTGCATTTGCTATAATATTTGTTTTATTTTATCATTATGGAAGATTATTCCCCCACCCAGAATGGACGAACACTATCAGTGCATTTGGATGGAGCGGCGTTGATTTGTTTTTTGTATTGAGCGGCTACCTGATTGCTTCGCAACTTTTCAAAAATATTGCGCAGCAAAATAAAATTTCGCTCAAAGAATTTTTTATAAAAAGATTTTTCAGAATTATTCCAATTTATCTTGTTGTTGTTGCACTATACTTTTTATTCCCTTTCATGCGTGAAAGAGAAGCCCCTGCGCCACTTTGGAAATATCTCACATTCACACAAAATATTGGTCTTGATATAAGCAAGCATGGAACATTTTCGCATGCATGGAGCTTATGTATTGAAGAACAATTTTATTTATTCTTACCGCTTACGCTTCTTGCTTTGATTTATTTCAAACTAATTAAAAAAGGATATTGGCTATTGATAGCTTTGTTTGTTTTTGGATTTATTATTCGTGCATATTGTTATTTAAACTTTGCAGTTGACATTAATTGGCTCAATTGGTACAAATGGATTTATTATCCAACATGGAGCAGGCTTGATGGCTTGCTTGTTGGTGTAAGCATTGCGGCTTTACTCCAATTCAAACCAAACTTTAGCGAAAGAATTTTAAAACAGGGAAATAAAATTTTATTGGTTGCAGTTTTAATTTTTGCAGGTACTTATTTTTTATTTTCAGAAGAGCAGACTTTAAGCGGATCAATATTCGGTTTTACGCTAACTGATATTGGCTATGGTTTTGTAGTATTAGCAGCCTTAAGCCCTAAGTGCTTTTTATACAAATATGAATCACGCATTACAACAAAAATTGCAGGGTTGTCTTATGGCATTTATCTCATTCATAAAATTGTAATTCATGTTACACAAAATCAATTTATAAAATTTAAAATTGGGGACAGCAGTAACATTATGTTTTTGATTTGTATTGCAACTGTTTTTATTGCTTCATTAATACTAAATGAAACAATTGAAAAGCCGTTTTTAAGGCTGCGGAAAAAAATTTTAAGCAACAGTAAATCATCATAAAAAATTCAAAATATACACACGCTCAATTGCATATATTCCGCTAATCAATAACCATCCTCTTTAACCTTTTGTTTGCAAACAATTCTTAAAAATATAAACCTTCTTTCCATTTTCATTTGTTTACATTAGGTTTGCTGCCACTTTAAAAACCGGAACATTCAAAAAATTCTTCCATGAACTTTAAGCGCATTAATAATATTACGGGCTGGGTAGTATGCCTTATTGCCTGTACAGTTTTTATTATGACGAGCGAAGCAGGCGGCAGCCTGTGGGACTGCGGCGAATTTGTAAGCAGTTGTTTTAAAGTTCAAATTCCGCATCCGCCTGGCGCACCTTTATTTGTGCTGATAGGCAGAATATTTATTGTGCTCTTTGGCAATAACCCTTTAACGGCAGCCAAAGGAGTGAATGTAATGAATGCGCTTGCCAGCGGTTTTACTATTTTGTTTTTATTCTGGACGATAACGCATTTTGCCCGCAGAATTGCATTGGGCGACAGCAGGGATAACAGTAAACTTACCAGGCTGCAGTTGATTTCTATTATGGGCGCCGGTATTGTTGGCGGTCTCGCTTATACATTCACTGATTCTTTTTGGTATAGCGCCGTAGAAGGTGAAGTATATGCAATGAGTGCATTGTTTACCTCTATGGTGTTTTGGGCAATTTTAAAATGGGAGCATATTGCCGATGAACCAGGTGCAGACCGGTGGATAGTTTTGATCTTCTTTTTAATGGGGTTATCAATTGGTGTGCATTTACTTAACCTGCTAACCATTCCTGCACTTGTATTGGTTTATTATTTCCGCAAGCGCGAACATTTTAATTATGCAGTTATCAAAAGATATTTTATACGGGTTTCTTTAATTGGTGGGGTATTAGGTTTTATTGTCGCGCTTGCAAGCGCAAGCGGCGCAGCTGACAGTTCCCGCGGCATCCCCATAGATACAACTGTTGCCTTCCTGATTATTTTAGGAACGATTGCTGCCATTGCTGTTTTATACGGAATTGAAGCCATTGATAAAAACAAAAAAGAATATTACGGCGGCGCATATATTTTCCTTATTATAGGATGCATATTAGTTGGTGTGGTGCAGGTTGGTGTTATACAACTTTCCATTAAAGGCGCGGGGTACTTTGATATATTCGCTGTTAATTCCCTGGGCTTACCTTTTTTTACAGGCTTTGCATTTTTCTTTGTTTTGGTAGCCATTCTTATATGGATGGGATTAAGATTTGCCGCAAAAAGAAACTGGTATTACATGCGTTTAGGTTTGTGGTGTCTTGCCTTTATGTTCATTGGCTACAGTTCTTATCTTACAACACTTATACGCAGTAATGCAAACCCTGCTGTGGATATGTACAACGTTGATAACCCAATGAGCCTTGTTGGATATTTAGGCCGTTCTCAATATGGCGATTGGCCAATTTTATATGGACAAAAATTTACAGCTCAACCTGTAGATTCCAAAGAAATATATTCTTATGAAAAGAGTACCGACGGTAAATACATAAAAGCGGTAAGCAGCTATAATTATATTTATAGCAAAGAAGATAAAATGGTTTTCCCGCGCATGTGGGATGCGAGTAATGATCAGAATCATGCTGATTACTATGCAGTATTTATGGGCATACAAAAGAAGCAGGATGGCACGTATGAAAGAGCGCCCACCTTTATGGATAACATGCGCTTCTATGTTTCTTATCAAAATTATTTTATGTACCTGCGTTATTTCTTCTGGAATTTCAGCGGCAAGGAAGATGACCTGCAGGGATTATATGCCGGCAACGTGCGTGATGGTAACTGGATTACAGGCATATCAATGATTGACAACTCAATGTATGGTGATCAAACTTATTTGCCGGACAGCTTAAAAAACAATAAGGCACATAACACCATGTTCATGCTGCCTTTTATTCTTGGGCTGATAGGTATGTTTTATCATTTTAAAAGAAAAGGAAGCGATGCATTAATAACTTTTCTGCTTTTCTTTTTTACCGGTTTTGCCATTATTATTTATTTAAACCAGGCAGGTTATCAGCCACGTGAACGTGACTATGCATTTGCGGGTTCATTCTATGCCTTTGCCATGTGGATTGGTCTTTCCGTGCCTTATATTATTGAACTGGCAACAAGCTGGGATCAGAAATTATTAAAATCAATGCTCATCAATGGTGGGGTTATTGGCGCCTTATTTTTATTTGGAGGTATCGTTTTTGGTGCGGGTGTTATGCTGGGTATTGGCTTTGCGGTTTTGTTTGCAGCCATTGCAGCAGGCATCCCTTACATAGTAAAATATCTGAAAACAGGTACCACAATAGCATTTGCTTCAGTGCTTATTGCATTGTGTGTGCCCATATTAATGGGGCAGCAGGAATGGGATGATCATGACAGGCATAAAAAACAAATGGCGCGTGATATTGCTAAAGATTATCTTGAAAGCTGCGCACCAGATGCCATTCTTTTCACCTTTGGTGATAATGATACTTACCCGCTTTGGTATGCACAGGAAGTTGAAGGTATTCGCACGGATATTCGTGTGATAAATACAAGTTTGCTTGGTACGGATTGGTATATCAATCAGCTTCGGTATAAAATAAATCAAAGTAATCCGATTGATGTTTTAATGTCGCCTAAACAAATTGAAGGCAATACCCGTGATGTTGTTTTCTTTAATGCAAACCCGCAGTTTCCTGAAACCAGGTATTATGATCTTTACCAGATGATGAAGGATTATGTTGGCACCGATATTTCGTTAGTCGGCGCTCAAAACGGCAATCAATACAATACATTCCCTGTTCATAAAGTTGCATTGCCTGTTGATAAACAACTGGTGTTAAGCAATGGAACAGTAAATGCAACAGATAGCGTGGTTGATGCTGTTCGCTTTACTATTCCAAAAAACAATATCTATAAAAATGATCTGGCGATATTGAATATTATTGCCGCAAACAAATGGAAAAGACCTATATATTTTACGATGCCTTACGGTGAGTTAGGCTTCTCAAATTATATTCGTCGTGATGGATTATCGTATCGTTTAGTACCGGTAGAAAATTCTACTGTAAATACAGATTGGACCTACAATGTATTGATGACAAAGTTTGGCTTTGGTAATGCCAATATTCCAAATGTGTATTTTGATGAAGAGAACCGCAGACATTTGAATACCATTCGCAAAGCAGAAGTTGATCTTGCTTTTGATCTTATAAACAAGAATAAAAAAGATTCTGCAAGATCTGTTTTGAACAGATGTGATGTAATGATGCTGCAGGAAAACTTTCCGTATGGTATGGTAAGCCGAGGAAACGATCACAATCAGCTTTCACTTGCAGTGATGCAGGCAGCTTATTTAGCAGATGATAAAGCATTAGCAGAGAAAGTTGCCAAATCAGTAAAAACAGATCTGCAACAGCAAATAAAATATTATAATTCACTATCGGGCTGGCAGGCAGATGGGCTGGTTTATGAAAAACAAAATGCACAGGAAATATTAGATAGATTAATTCAGGTGCAGCAGGTACTTGGCGGTGTTAATACAACAACGCCAGAAAAATCAGGTGAATTAACGCCGGTGATTCCACCTGTAAAAAAACAGCCGTCAGACACTCAAAAATAAATTTTTAAGTCCCGCTTTATTGCGGGATTTTTTTTAAGTTAATTATACTTCATTTATCCACAATCAGTAAAGCAGGCAACGCTGATAGCAGCACATGACTACTTTTGTTTTTATCGTGATACAATATATCTATATTCTTCCGTGCTTGTTAGGGCTTGTTGCTGCAATTCAGGTTTGGTATTATCTATATTTTTTTAACCGTTTGGTTAATTATAAACCTGCGCAAAAAGAAGCCACACAGGAGTATCCTGTTTCTGTAATTATTTGTGCAAAAAATGAAGCGGAAAATCTCGTAAAAAACTTACCCGGCATTTTGGTGCAGGAATATAAAACAACGCATGAAATAATTATTGTGAATGATAATTCCAACGATGAATCAAAATATATATTAGAAGAATTTCAGCGCAGTTTTAAAGACCTTACTGTAATACAACTGATGCAGGAAGCCAAAGGAATACCGGGTAAAAAATTTCCTTTATCAATAGGCATTAAATCATCCAAACATGAGATTGTTTTATTAACGGATGCAGACTGCATTCCTGCAAGTGAGCATTGGATTAAAAAAATGCAGGATGGTTATCAGCCGGGTATTGAAATAGTGCTTGGTTATGGTGCGTACAAAAAATATCCGGGCTTATTAAATAAGCTGAT
>JBDTLW010000124.1:0-6269 GCA_039934575.1 Parafilimonas sp.
GCAGAAAATATAGCTACTACGCCATCAACATACTGGGTTAATTCTTTGCTGTCAGAAAAATCATTCAAAGGAGGACCTTCCAGAAAAATAAAATCATACACTTTTGTAAGTTTTTGGAGGTGTTGCAGCAAATGATGCGCAGGTAATATTTCAGAAGGCGTATAATCTCCGCCACTGCAACCTATTACATATATCATTCCTGTATCCAGCACGTTTACTGAAGCATTTTGAATTTCATCTATCACCTGGTCATTCACATCATCAGCAATAATTTTTTCCAGAACAGGTGTTCCCTTAAGCTGAACTGTAAGATCATTATTACAAAAATTAGTATCAATAATCAATATCTTTTTTTTGCTTAAACTAAAGCTGTATGAGAGCGCCTGTATTAATGTTGTTTTGCCCTGTCCTTTTTTGGTACTGGTAAAAAGAAATATTTTTTTACCACTGTTTTCTATTTCGTACCTCAGTTTTCTGAGAGATTCTCTAAACTTATTATTTCTTCTTTTTTCTTTTGCATCATCAGTAATAAGCGTATTTGAAATTACCTGTGAAAGATCTTTATTTTTAAGGTTCATGAAGTTTACAATGCTCAAAAGCCTTAGATTAACAATGCGTGAAAAAATAGCCGGTGTTTTAATAGAAGTATCAAGATATGTAAGAAAAACAATTATTAAAACAGAGCAAACAAATGCCGCCATACCAGCCATTCCTATGATCATAAACTTTTTTGAAGGCTCAGGTTCAATGGCAGGCTGTCCCAATAATATTTGATGAAAATTATTCACCAGCGCATTATTTTGATCAACTGCATTATTATATTTTTCCAGTATATCCAAATATTCTTTAGTTGAAAGATCTGCATCTTTTGTCAGGCTTTGTGCAGCAGCACTTCTGCTTGCCTGGCTGCTTACATTGCCCTGCAGTTGATCTATTTTACTTTGAAGTGAAGCTATATGCACTTTCTCTGCCTCAATATTAACTTCTAAATCGCTTTTCTTTTGAAGCAAAGTAGTTTTATCGACAGATGAAACAGTGCCACCACTGCCGCCAACATCTTTGATCTTATTTTGATATTGGGATTTCAGATCGTTGTATTTGTTAAGTAAATTTTGATCAGTTGATCCGCTGTTAAGATAAGCCAGGTTAGCCGCATTCATTTGATTACGAAGTTGCAAAATGTCGCTGTTATCAACAGTTTGAGCCGGAGCGCCTAAACCGGCTAACTGATTATTTACACTTCTTAATGCAATAGTGTTTGTAGTGAGTTTATCCTGCTCATCATCCAATGTTTGCTTAAGATTGCTTATTAGATCAAAACTGCTTTTACTGGCATCATCAATATTTAATGAACCTGTTGATACAATTGCCTGATTTTTTACTATACGATCCTGCTTCTTTTTTTCCAATAAGCTTTGAAGGGTATCAATTGATTCTTCTGATCTTTCATTACGGATATATCTGTAATACCGCACAAAATCCTGAAAAACATTATTTACTACAAAAGCGGATAATTCAGGGTTTTCTGACTGGTAATCTATTTGTATATAATCCGTTCTTTCAAGCCTGTACACATTCAAATTATTAGAAAGAGTATTATAATCGTATCCATACAATTTCAAAAATTCAAGTAACTTTTTTTCTTCAGGTTTATATGAAGTAAGAACGCTCATTGAGTTAAGCTTTTGGCTGAAAACAGTCTTTGCCTGGTTAAGATCAACTGCCTGGTAAACCGGTGATTGCTTATCTTCTTCACTTAATTCCCGGAAAGCTTGTGAAGGATTTTGAAGATCATGAAGAATAACGCTGTATGATAAAAGGCTCATAACAGTAGGCGAAGTAAAAGTTACTATTGCATTGTTGAATTTAGTATCAGCTTCAAAAAAATTATTGTCATCATTTACTTTTACTACATCGTTTGTAGTGAACCCGGTGGAAACTTGTGAAATAGAACGGTATTGCTGCGGGTCATCTTTGGTAAAATACCATGCAATGGCTGCGGCAATAACAGCACAACCCGCTATTATCCATTTTCGCTTCAGTAATACCCTTAGCAGGTAAACAAAATCCATATTATTTTTTTTGATTTAAATCTGAATAAATTAATATTAGTTCATTGTTTAGTAATCTTAACCAGATAAAAAGCCTGGCATAAAATACCTAAAGAACCTTTATTGATATTAAGGATATTGAAACCCTCGGTAACTTTTCAAATAATAATTCTTACACTTAGCAACTTTCTATCATTCAAAGCTAAATGTAAAAATAGTTTTTTAGGAATTAAAAGTAAAACGTTTGCAAAAGAGGAAAAGTATAAAATTGGTGAAGAACTAATTTTTGTTCGTAAGTGTAAAAGAAAAGTTCTGTTTACAAAGAAAAGCCGGTAAGAAAAGAATTACTTTTTTACCGGCTTTAACAGCTTTTTAAATTAGCATATTCTTATTGCTTAATAATTTTTAAGACCTTACTGCTCTTTGTATCAACCGATGTTATCTTAGCCAGATACAAACCGGAAGGCAGGCTATTTTGCGGAACAATTTTTAATGAATTGCTGCCTTCGCTTAGGTTTTCAAAACGTCTTTGATAAACAAGCTGTCCGCTTACATTATACATTTCAATCTGCACATCACCCTTCTTCTGCAGCCCGAACGAAACTGTAAAACTGCTGTTGAAAGGGTTAGGATATGAAACAATATTATCAAAGGGATTTATTATTTTTTGCACTACCTTTTGTTGCTGGCTTCCAACAACAGATGTCTTAGCAATTGAACTTGCAAAAGATGCAGGTAATGTTGGCAAAGTAAGTATGGGCTGACTATATGCCTGTATTATTAAAGCACCTATTAAACCAAACTGAGAAAGTGGTGTACCCGGTGCTACAGTTATCAATATTTCTCCATTTTCATCAGGCACTACTCCATATAAAGTTACTGTACCAGTGGTATTTAGTGATGCATCGAGTAATACAGTTTTGCCATTTACCGTGTACGCAACATTTACATCACCATACGCTCTTGAACTTGCAAAAAATGTAAGATCATATTGCATATTTAGATTTAATCCGCTTAGTTTAAGATAGGCTGACTGACCCGGGAACAATCCATAGCTCTGAGAAATAACTGCATCCGGAAATACTCCTGAATTGTTACCTGTTACATTACCATCGCCGTAAAGACCGGCAAACTCATTGAGCTCAGTTAAGCTAATACCAGATTGATAATTTAGCTCGTCAACAAAATTATCCCATACATAACCAACTTGTGGCGGAACAGCCGTATTATTCCATGGAGCAGAAGCAAGGCTATCAACAGTAAAGTTAATATTCAATGCATAAGCCAAAGTATAAGCTATCGCTACATTAGAGAAGTCTGAATGGCCACCATTATTAATTGCACGCACAACATAATAGTATGTATTGTTTTGTGCTAAACCATTATCTGTATATGCATTTGCGTTTGCACCTGTTGTAGTAATCAACTTATAAATACCTGCGCTGCTATCTGCTCTCCATACTTCAAATCCTGTTTCATCAAAAGACTGATCTGCCCAGGTTAAACTTACGGAGTTACGTTTATTACTTGTAACAATCAAGCTTGTTGGGGTAATTAATGAAACTGAATTATCATACGCCTGAATTATAAGCGAACTTATATAAGCATAATCTGCCCCTGCTGACTTGGCAACCGAAATAATAACTTGTCCGTTAACATCTGGTGTAATACCATTTATCTGTACGGTTTTATTAATATTATATGTTGCATTTAAAGTAACTGTTTGCCCATTAATTGTAAAATTGGTGGTTCCGTTTAATCCATCTTCATGGCTATTAAAGAAAACGAAGCTGTATTTTTTATTAACTGACAAGCCGGAAATTTTAATTGATTTGGCAGAAGCTGAACCTTCGTATTCTGCTGTGCGTGTAACTGCTTCAGGATAAATGCCTTTTCCATTTCCGGGTCTTGCACCTGAGGCAACCACTCCCTGAAATCCATCTACTAATGTAACAGTAATGGCTGTTGCGTTATTATTATCATCTTTTATATTATTAAACACAGTACCCGGGAATGGCCATCCTGAAAGATTATTCCAGGGTTTGTCAGCAATACTTCCATCAGAAAAATTAAGATAAACTGAAGAAGTGTTATTGTCAGTAACTGTAATATCAAAGCTTGTTTTACTAATGGAATCACTATTATCTTTTGCAGCTACAGTTATACCCTGATAAAAACCTATTGTGCCAGTTGTTGGGCTTATCAGGAATGAACCAGTTCCGTCTCCGTTATCAGTAAATGTTACAAAAGAAGGAAGTTGAGATGCTGTTAATGTTACATGATCTGAAGGATCATCCTGGGCACTTACCTGAACAGTAAGCTGTGCATTATTTTTAATAATAACATCTGCAATAGCATCAAGCGCCGGTACTTTATCTGCAGTTAAGATGCCTGCAATATTTGAATATCCTGAATTGCCATAGGTATTTGATGCAAGCATTTTATAATAATACTGCGTGCTTCCTTTTGCTGATGTATCAAGATAGCTTGTTGCATTTGCGCCCGTTGTATTTATTAAAGTATAACCAGAAGTTTGAGTGGCAGAACGATACACTTTGAAACTGTCTTCGTTATAAGATAAATCATTCCATGATAACTGCACACCTGTTCCTGTACCATCTGCAATAAGAGATGTAGGAGCTATAGGAATAGTTCCGTCATCTAATACTGAATTTATTACAAGCGCATTCAAATAGCCTACAGGTGTACTTGCATCGGCTTTTGCCATTGTGAAATTAATGTTACCATCTGCATCAGCTTTTATTCCATTAATTGATACAGTGTTCTGCGTATTGTTTTGTACATACTGTGAAACAGTTTGATCGCCAACAGTAAAAGTAGTGGTACCATTATCTGCTGTACCTGACCATGAACTTGCAGCCAGGAATGTGAGATTATATTTTAATTCTGGATCAAGACCTGTAAGCTGAACCGTTACATTATCCGGACCTCCGAATATGCCGAAGTAATAATAGTCTTTTAAAACTGCATCAGGATAAACTCCAGAATTATTATCTGTATTAGGCCCGCCATTGCTTGTAGCATACCAGCTTGTTTGCATGTACATCCCAACTGGTGTGGCATTGCCATTAGCATCCTTTAAGTTGTCTGTACTTACTCCGGTTATATTGTTCCATGGAGTTCCTATATCATCAACATCTTTAAACCTTGCATATATAGTTTTGTTTGGGTCTTTATCATTAACCGTTAAATTAAATTTTCTTGATGCGGTGCCACCATTTCCATCACTCGCACTAACATTAATTACATAGATTCCTGCGGCGGCATAAGTAGGATGTAATAGGAGTTGAGCTGCAGTATTATTTACAGTTGTGATGCTGTAATTGTCAGGTGCGTTTGTTACAGTCCATGCTAATACATCACCTGCATTTTGATCATGCCCGTTTAAATTGATAGTGAGATTATCATTTTCAGTAACCGTATAATCAATAATGGAATCAATAGTGGGATCGTAATTGCTGCTTACAGTTAATGTGAATGGAGCTGTTGTATCCCTGCCACCATTACCATCAGTTACAATAATTTGTAATGTGCTGTAAACAGTACCATTGCTGGCTGCTTTTGGCTTTAGCATTAATGTTGCTGTATTATCACCATTCTTAATAAATGTAGCCCAGCCTGGCTTGTTTTTTATAGTAAATATCAGAGAATCACCATCAACATCAGATGCTGAAACTATAAGGGGTGTTGTTATTCCATACCGCACACTTCTGCTTGCTATATCATTAACAACAGGTGCATTGTTTGCTGTTTTGGCAGAAAATGCTTTTGTAGTATTTGAAGCATTGCCTGCTCCAATAACACTTAGTTTATAAAAATATTTTAAATGTGCAAACAAACCTGAATCTGTATAAGCAACTGAATTTGCCGGTAGAGATGCCAGGAATTTGAAATGAAGCGAATCGTTCACAGACCTGTAAACCTTATAGCCTGTTTCGTTGGTTGCTATATCTTTCCATGTAACTGCTATTGCAGAAGATGATCGAGCTAATGCTTTAAAATTTGTGGGCAAAATTGGTGCCGTCGGCAATGCAGAAGTTGTTGCAGAAACAGAAGAAGCAACAAATGCTGCATCAGGTATATTCTGCTTTGCAATAGAAGAACTTTGATATGCTGCAGATAGCGCCGCTCCGCCTTCTTTCTGAAAGAATGTAATATAAATTGGGTGTACGCCTTGTGTTAGATTAACAGTGCCTG
>JBDTLW010000125.1:0-6252 GCA_039934575.1 Parafilimonas sp.
CTCATTAATATCCCATATGCCGGGATAAAAAATAAATTTATAATCACCTTCACGAATGCCATACGTAGTAGGCGTTTGCGGAAATGCATACTCCCAATAATATTCATAAAAAGCCTGGTTTCGCCATGCAATATTTTCACCTTTTAATAAAGGATAAAAAGAAGCGCCCTGCATTTGTTCCGGCTTCTTTATGCCGGCCATATCTAATATGGTTGGCGCAATATCTATGTTCTGAATTATTTCATCCAATTGTTTTCCGCCATCAATTATTCCAAGTGAATATACAAGCACCGGCACTTTCATTGATTCCTCATACATATTTCTTTTATCAATCAAACCATGTTCTCCTAAAAGAAAACCATTATCACCCATATAAATAATGATCGTGTTTTTATCCTGCCCGCTTTCTTTTAAATATTGCATAATGTTGCCGATGCTCTCATCAACGCTTAATAATGTTTCGCAATAGCGCCTGTAAAAATCATCGAAAGGTATTTGACCGTGATATAAATAATCAACTCCATGCCAGCTATAGCGTTGCTTAAAAACCCATTTCGGAATATCAGTAATATTATAATTTGTATCTTTTTTTACCATAGCACCTGTTGGTGATTGCTTTGTATTTCCATACACAATACTGCTGTCAGAAACTGTAAGATTAATGGTTGATGGATACGGTATAGGTTCATTTTTATAAATGTCTTTATATTTTTTTGCCGGATAAAATTCTGCATGAACGCCTTTGTGTGAGAGATAAACAAAGAAAGGTTTGTTCTTATCCTGCTTCTTCATCCAGTTGATAGTATTTTGCGTGAGGAGGTCTGTAATATAAGTGCTGTCGCCATACTTGGTTTCTGTACCATTTATATTTAATGTTGGATTATAATAAACGCCTTGCCCGCGAAAACTTTCCCATTCATTAAAACCTTTTTGCGGTTTATCATCTGCTTCACCAATATGCCATTTACCAAAGAATGCAGTAGCATAACCTGCCTGTTGTAAATATTGCGGAAAGAAAATAAGATTGGGCGGCATGGGCGAACTGTTATCAACAACAGTATGCTTGTGTGCGTACAAGCCAGTAAGAATACTTGCACGGCTTGGCGAACACAACGACGTTGTAACAGAAGCATTTTTTATCCATACACCTTCTCTGGCCATCTTATCCATGTTTGGTGTTTTAAGCCAGGGCACTTTGCCGGTGAAGCCCATGAAGTCATAACGATGATCATCACTCAAAATAAAAATTACATTCATGGGTTTTGTGCCAGGCTCTTTTTGCATGGCAAGCGGCTGCTTTTTTTGACTAATGGTTTTTGCTGATAAAAAAAATAAACAGCCTACTAACAGGATGTGTTTTGCAAGCATTAAACAAGTTTTTTTGATGTAAAAGAAAGGCAAGATATAATACATTACAAAGTCAGCTCTTTGGCGGGATCCCAAAACAATTTATCAAACTCAACAACTTTGTCTTCCTCAACTTTAATTTTTTCTTTTTCTAAACGTTTCTGCATTTCATCAGGCGTAGCAAAATGCATTTTACCGCTAAGCATTCCATTGCGATTTACAACACGATGCGCCGGTACTCTTAGTTTTGTTTGAAAAGATGCGTTCAAGGCCCAGCCCACCATGCGTGCAGACATTTTTGTGCCGAGATAATTTGCAATAGCGCCATAACTTGTAACACGCCCTCTTGGAATTTGCCGGGCAACATCCCAAACATCTTCAAAGAAAGAGTGGTTGTTTGTGAGGTCTTTTAAATGTTGTTTTGGCATTATTAATTGATAATTGAAAGTTGATAGTTGGCAATTATATTTTTATAACTCATCGTTCATCTTTTGCTTTCTTTTCTCCAGCAACATTGTTCTTTTTGGCTCCGGAACCATCTTGTAATCGTAAGGACAATTTACACAACCGTTACCGCAGCAATAGCCGCGCTCTAATAAATATTCTTTTGTAAAAACAACAAGTCCATCGCTGCTAAAAAAATAATCATCGTCTTCAGTTAAGCGCTTGTTCACGAAATAATTCTTTTAGTTGTTCATCTTTTTCTTTTGACAGATCAGCATTTAATTCAAAAGCAAGGTAATGCACTTTATTGCTTTGTGCAATATCCAGACTTTCATAATAAGTTTTTATTTTAAGCGCTTCGCTGATACTGGCATCTGCATACAGATCATCTTTATCTTCAATAATTTTTAATTGATACAGATCAATAACTGCTTTAGTAAAATTGTACAGATCAGGGCTGTCTGTTTTTAAATGAACAATACCATTTTGTTGTAAAATATTTTTATACATCCGCAAAAATTTTGGATGCGTTAAACGCTTTTTCATTTTTGAAAAACGCAATTGCGGATCAGGAAAAGTTATCCATATTTCGCTTACTTCATTAGCAGCAAAATAATCTATAAGCTTATCAATTTGTATGCGCAGGAAAGCAACATTTTTCAAACCTTCATTCAATGCAGTTTTAGCGCCTTTCCATAAGCGGTTGCCTTTAACATCAATACCAATAAAATTTTTGGTTGAATACAATCTTCCGAGACCAACCGCATATTCTCCTTTTCCGCAGGCAAGTTCAAGGGTTATTGAATTTTTATTATGGAAAAATTCATTCCATTTGCCTTGCATATTTTCAGGAAATTCCAAAACATTGGGAAACGTTCTCAGCTCTTCAAAACGAATTAATTTTTTTTGCGCCATTAAAAGTTTTGGAGAAATATAAGTAAAGAAATTTTGTTACCCGACCTGGATTCGAACCAAGACAATCAGAACCAGAATCTGAAGTACTACCATTATACTATCGGGCAATTTTACAAGTGCAAATTTATATCAATTAATCTTTTTACAGAAATATGTTGAAGAGAATTATTATGCTGAATTATGGATTAACAATGAAGCAACTAAACCTTAATTTTTTCCATCATTTTTTCAACCATTTTAAATGTAGCCGGGCAGTATAAAATATTTTGCTGATGCATGTGCATGTAATCAACCATTTTCTTTTTTGTAAGATGCGGGAAACCGGCGCAATCTGCGGGGCGCACTTCGTAAATGGAGCACATATTTGTTGACAGATCTAAAAACTGACAGGGTTGTTTTTTATTTACCCAGTCTTTATCTTTTTTTTCATACTTCAGCCAACGTTCTTTAAAATCTTTAGGGCGCATATTCAAATGTTTTGCAATGCGTCGTATATCTTTTGTTGAAAATGTAGGGGTCATTGTTTTGCAGCAATTGGCGCAACTTACACAATCAACTTCTTTCCATACTTCTGCATTTAATTGTTCGGCATACATATCCAAACCTTCCGGGTTTAATTTTGCAACTCTTCTTAAATATTTATGAAAAAACTTTTTGTAAATACTTACTTTTTTTCTGAATGAATAAAGATTGACAGGTTGCATTATTTAGTTGATAAAATTGATGCTGAATATTTGCGAAGGCGAATGTAAGTTCTATCTTCAATTGAAAATATAAAAAATCTGAAATCAAGAATAATAAATGTGGGAACATTATAAAAAAAGTTACAAAGCATACCTGCAGCTTGAAAGATCTTTAAGCGATAATTCTGTTGAAGCATATATGCGTGATCTTGAAAAATTAACGCAGCATCTGCAAACAATACATGATCTAAAAACGCCGGCAGAAATAAATTTAAAAGACCTGCAGCAATTTGTTCAATCCATTGCAAAGCTTGATATAAATGCAGCTTCACAGGCAAGAATAATTTCGGGTTTAAAAAGTTTTTTTAAATATTGTTTAATTGAAAACATCATTATAAAAGATCCGGCAGTTTTGCTGGAAGCGCCTAAACTAAAACGTGCTTTGCCTGATGTTTTAAGCTTTGAAGAAATTGAACGCATCATTTCAAAAATAGATTTAAGCACACCGGATGGCACACGCAATAAAGCCATACTTGAAACCCTGTACAGTTGCGGCTTGCGTGTAACTGAAACAGTAAGCCTGAAGATCAGTTGTCTTTATCTTGATATTGGTTTCATTCGTGTAATTGGCAAAGGTGATAAAGAAAGGCTTGTGCCTATTGGCAGAGATGCTATAAAGCATATTAAAATTTATAAAGACAATGTACGTGTACACATTATGCCGAAAAAAAATTTTGAAGATATATTGTTCTTAAACAAGTTTGGCAAAAGCTTATCGCGTGTAATGATATTTTATATTATTAAAGACCTTGCAAAAAAAGCAGGCATTGCAAAAAATATTTCACCGCATACATTCCGGCATTCATTTGCCACGCATTTGGTTGAAGGCGGCGCTGATCTGCGTGCTGTGCAGGAAATGCTTGGTCATGAAAGTATTACTACTACAGAAATTTATACGCATTTAGACAGAGATTATTTACGCGAAACATTACAGAGTTTTCATCCGGCTTTTAAAAAATAAAAGCTGATATGTAAAAATTATGTTTTGCTTTTTACAAAGAAGATGAAGATCAGTTTTAGATACTATATGTAACTTTATAATTCACTATCATTGATGTCAGCAATGCTCATTAATTTTTTCTGCAGACCAATTTTAAGGCTATCATTTTTGTGTATTGGCAATGATATGATCTCTGTTTTCAGAGAGTGTTTATAGATGTGATGACTGCCGTTGATTCTTTTTAAAATCCAGCCTTTATTTTCTAATAATTTTGAAAATCCTTTTCCACTTAGCGTTTTCATAAAGCAAGTTCAACCAGTTTGTCGCTTTCACTAATTGAAGAAGGTTCTACATCTGCCGTTAGCCATCCTTCTGCTGCTTCGCGAATATTAGCCATAAGTTCATCCATTGTTTCGCCTTGAGTTACACAACCTGGCAAAACAGGAACTTCAGCCCAAAATCCGCCTTCTTCCGCAGTGTGTATTATTACTTTTAATTTCATAACTCTTCAAAATTAAAATATTCCTGTTAACTTCTTTGCCGAATGTAAATGTTTAATTATTTGTTTAATACTGAAAATAAATTTCTGTGGCGCCATACCCATAACGCGGATGATATTGATTAACGAAAGTTTTTACTTCTTTTTTTGTTTTAAGAATATCATGTATTTCATCACGCAATTTGCCGATGCCTACGCCATGTATCACAGTTAAGTTTGGAAGATAATGCGCCACTGCAAGCTCATACCATTTTTCAAATTCTTTTAATTGTATAGTGAGTATTTCAAAATTGCTTAAGTGCTTCCAATCGTTTGAAAGTTTTTCAATATGCAAATCAACAACACTGCGTGCAGGCTCTAAATGTTCACGTATTCTTTCAGCTTTGTATGCTTTATTTTTTCTGATAAGATTTTCTGATAATTCAACTTTCTCTTCCATTTGTTTTGCAGGATAATCATCGAATAATTTAAAAACGATTGCAGGCTCATTGTTTTGTTTCATGTCTTCAATGCGTTGAAAAAGTTGTTTTGGTTTTAGCTTGACAGAAGTTTCAAAGTAATCAGCTTTTGTTTTATCAGCAGTAATTAAACTAAACTCAAAACTGAAGGATGGATTGTCATTAAAATCACCGAAAGCAATATCATGCAAATAAAAATCATGGTGTAATAATATTTCACCCTTTAATTCAAATTCCTCTTCACCAAAAAATTGTTGCTTATATATAAACCGGAAGCCAATATTGTTTTTGTTGATGAGATACAACTTAAATAATTCAACCACCTCATCCCCAAATTCATCCAAAGAAAATTTTGGAATTAATGAAAGCCAAACGCCTTCATTTTTATTTATTACAGATGAAGATTTTTCTTTTGGAACATCATCAATATATTTTTTAGTTGCTTTTTTTTCGGGCGTTTCTTTCTTATTTGTAAAACGGTGGAAGTAAGGAAAATCAACCTGGTCATTATAAACGGGAAAGCGTACGCCGCGTACTTCAACCAGCAACATTTTATCGTTGATGATCTCGATGATCTTTCCTTCTTCTTTTGTATGTAAAATAATTATTTCGTCGCCGGTTTGATACTTCAAATTTATTTGTTTAGCTTATTTGGGTTTTTATAAGTGCTCCAAAATAATAATAACATTATTTCTTTCTTCTTTGGCTTGAACTGATAAACCAATACAACTCTTTTATTAAAAAAAATAAACCTGATGTTTGAATTCTTTTTATTACGAGAAGAACCAAGATTGAGAATGATTAGATATGTTATTTAACTTTTGATCAACCGGGAAAACAAAGTTTATTATTTCTTTTTCAGACCAATGCTTTTCGAGATAATCAATATTTGCCTCAAAAGCTTTT
>JBDTLW010000126.1:0-6210 GCA_039934575.1 Parafilimonas sp.
ATTATACAAGACACAGGAACAGGCGGCGCTTATCCATGCTCAACTGACAGAATGATATGGGCAGTTGCTGCCTGGGAAGTTTATAAAGCAACGGGCGATGAAGCATGGTTAAAAAAAGCTTACATCATTATAAAAAATTCTATCGATGATGATGTGCAGGTTGCGTATGATTCAACAACAGGATTGGTTAGAGGCGAATCATCTTTTCTTGACTGGCGTGAACAAACGTATCCAAAATGGATGCAGCCTGCAGATATTTTTGAAAGTGAATGTTTAGGAACAAATGCTGTACATTATGAAGCAAATGTTGTGCTTGCAAAAATGGCTTTACTATTAAATGATAAAATTGTTGCAGCAAAACATGAAGCGCTTGCAACACAAATAAAAAACGGTATCAATAAATATTTATGGATGCCCGATAAAGGTTATTATGCCCAGTATTTATATGGCAGAAATTATAAAACTATTTCGCCCCGTGCAGAAACATTAGGCGAAGCGCTATGTATAATTTTTAATATTGCTGATGAAGCTAAACAAAAAGAAATTATTGAGAAAATTCCTGTTACGGATTTCGGAACAACTTGTATCTATCCTGAAATTCCGGATATTCCGCCGTATCATAACAACGCAATCTGGCCATTTGTACAAACCTTTTTTACATGGGCTGCAGTAAAAGCAGGCAATGAAAAAGCCGTAATAAAAAGTATTGCCGATATATATCGTCCGGCTGCAATGTTTCTTACCAATAAAGAAAACATGGTTGCAGAGAATGGAGATTTTGCAGGCACTCAAATTAACAGCAGCAATATGTTGTGGAGTTTATCCGGCAACATAAGTTTAGTACATAAAGTTTTGTTTGGAATTAAGTTTGAAGACAGCAGTTTACGTTTTCATCCTTTTGTTCCTGATGTTTTCCAAGGAGAAAGAACACTTGATAATTTTAAATACAGACATGCAATCTTAAATATAAAGATGACTGGTTTTGGAAATAACATTGCTGAGTTTATGGTGGATGGAAAAGCAACATCAGATCATACAATTCCATCAACACTTACAGGAACACATAATATTGAAATAGAATTGACCGGTAAAAAATTCAATGATGATAACATCAATCTACAACCGGTTTATTTTTCTCCTGTCACACCTGAAGTTTCCTTCAAAAACAATATGCTCACATGGCAACCAATAAAAGACGCTATTCTATATAAGGTTTTACAAAATGGAAAAATTATTTCATCAAACAACAATACTTCCTTTGATATTGTAAAAGATTTACCTGCAGAATACCAGGTAATTGCAATTGATAAAAAAAATGTTGCATCTTTTGCAAGCGAGCCAATAATAGTTGGTGATGAAAAATACATGACAACTTATGAAGCAGAAAACTTCGCATCAAAATCAGATTCATTTTTTAAAGGCTTCAGCGGTGAAGGCTTTGTTGAAACAAGCACAACACTCAACCGCAAAATATCATTCAATATTAATGTTGATCATGATGGCTTATACAGCATAAATTTTCGTTATGCAAACGGTAACGGGCCTACCAATACAGAAAATAAATGTGCTGCACGCACATTAAATGTTGATGATATAAAAGCCGGAACGATTGTGTTGCCGCAACGTGGCAAAAATGAATGGAGCAACTGGGGCTACAGCAATTCAGTAAAAATTTTTTTAACAAAAGGCAGGCATATTATTAGCCTAATCTTTGAAGATTATGATGATAATATGAATCTGGAAATTAACCAGGCAATGATTGATAATATGCGCCTTACGATGTTGGGAAAGGAGTGAATCCGACGTAATTATTAAAGCAAAAAACTTTTGATAACAATTTGTTATCAAAAATTAAAGAGAGAAATTAAGCTTAATATTATTATGCATCATCTATTTAAGATGCGAGCGAAGCATCCAGGCCATTGTTTCATGTTTTTCCATTAAACCTGTAATAAAATCAGCAGTGCCGGCATCATTAAATTTATTGTTGAAGAGATCAATATTTTCACGCAGGTGAATGATCACCGTTTCATGATCGCCCAATAAAATACGGATAAATCCTTCTGAATTATTTTGCTCCCGGGTGTCCTGGGTAAGATGCGTTAACTCAATGTACTCATGCAATTTTGATGATGCATAATGCCCAAGCACGCGTATGCGCTCTGCAACCTCATCTATTATGGCAGCCAATTCTTCATACTGCTTTTCAAAGAAAAGATGTTTGTTATAAAAATCCGGTCCTTCTACATTCCAGTGTGCGCCCCGTGTTTTTACATACAAAACAGATTCATCAGCAAGTATTGAATTCAGGGCATGAGATACAGAAGTAAGGTTATCCGGTTTTATTCCAATTGAAGGTTTCATATATTTTGTTTTTAAAGTTTACATAATAAATTGCTGAAAAAAAATAAATGCACGTGCAATGGACTAAGTTAGCCATATCAGGCTTAAATAAAAAATCATTGCCTTTCTTTTACTGAACTTTGGATAGAATTTTGAGCAGGTAATTGTTTAATAAAATGTTGTACCCGTAAACAATATTTAAGAGAAAAATACGCATCAAATGAAAGCAATCGTTTTAAAAGATTTTGGCAGCGCAGATAATTTGCAGATAGAAGAATTACCAATTCCAACAATACAGGATGATGAAGTATTGGTGAAGATAAAAGCTATCAGCATAAATCCCATTGATGCAAAAACAAGAAGCGGAAAAGGATTGGCAACAAGATTAAAAGAATGCTCACCAATTATTTTAGGATGGGATATTTCTGGTGTTACTGTTGAAGTTGGTTCATCTGTTTCAAATTTTAAAAAAGATGATGAAGTTTTTGGAATGATAAATTTTCCTGGTCATGGAAAAGCGTATGCAGAATATGCTGCAGCACCTGCCGCGCATCTTGCCATGAAACCAAAAAATATTTCTTTTGAACAAGCCGCGGCAGCAACACTTGCAGCCCTTACTGCATGGCAGGCAATTGAAGCACTACAAATTAAAAGCGGTGACAAATTTTTAATACATGCTGCATCTGGCGGTGTTGGTCATTTTGCTGTGCAGATTGCAAAATATTTAGGCGCTTATGTTATTGGCACTTCTTCCGCAGCAAACAAGGATTTTATTTTAAGTCTTGGCGCAGATGAATTTGCAGATTATAAAGCGCAGCCTCTTGACGAAGTAATAAGTAATGTTGATAAAGTGCTTGATACAATTGGCGGAGACAATATTGATCTCTCATTGAAACTTATGAAACAAGGTGCAACTATTCTCAGTTTGCCTTCAGGAAAAAGTGAACAGGTACAGGAAAAAGCTACAGCAGCAGGCATAACGGGATTGCATATATTGGTCTATTCAAGCGGTGAAGACGAAAAGAAATTAGCTGATCTTATGGAACATGAAATTATCAAACCATATATATCAAAAACATTTTCTTTTAATCAAATGAAAGAAGCGCATCTTCAAATTGAAAGCGGCAGAACGACAGGTAAAATAATTGTTACAGTGTAAATTTTATGAACAAAAGTTAAGCCTGGTTGTTATCTACAAAAAATAAACTATGGATAGTATTAACAAAAATCAACCTGAAAAAAACAAAGAGAATCTATTAGGCAAAGAAGCAATTGAAAAAATTAAAGAGCTTGCAAAAAAAGCCGTCAGTTGCTTTTTCTGTACAAAGATTAATGAGGGCAGTTTTGAGACAAGACCTATGTCTGCAGAAAAAATTGATGATGAAGGTAACTTCTGGTTTTTAAGCGCATCAGACAGTCATAAGAACGAACAAATAACAAACGATCCTTCTGTGCAATTAGTAATGCAAGGCTCAGCACATTCAGATTTTTTAAGCATTAATGGCAGAGCAGAAATTTCAAAAGATAAAAATAAGATTGAGGAATTGTGGGATGGGATTATGAAAACATGGTTTACAGAAGGTAAAGATGACCCCCGAATTACTGTAATAAAAGTGATATCTGAAAATGGTTACTACTGGGATACAAAACATGGACAGGCAGTTGGTTTGGTAAAAATGGTTGTTGGTGCAATTGCAGGCAAAACGCTTGATGATTCTATTGAAGGAAAAATTAAAGTTTAATATCTGATAGCTTAAAAAAATAATCCGCACAAATTTGTACGGATTATTTTTTTGTTTAGTGAACAGGCAACCCAAGATTTTTTTCCATTGCTTTTATATCCGGAGCATGACCTCTAAAATCTTTAAACATTTTATTGTAATCTTCTGTATTGCCTTTGGATAATATCATATCGCGAAACCGATCACCATTCGCTCTTGTTAATCCGCCATTTTCCTGAAACCAGCTATACGCATCTTCTTCAAGCATTTTTGTCCATTGATATGCATAATAACCTGCCGCATATCCATTACCCCAGATATGTAAAAAATAACTTGAACGGTAACGCGGTGGAACCTGTGGCAGATCTAAACCCGTTACATGCAATGCATACTTTTCAAATGCATCGGCATCTTTAATTGTTGTATCTGCAGAAAGCGTATGCCATTGCATATCTAAAGAAGCAGCAGCGATGGCTTCTGTTAAGGCATAACCTTCATTAAATGCTGAAGCTTTTTTTATTTTATCAACAAGAGATTGCGGTATAGTTTCTCCGGTTTTATAATTCACGGCATAATGCGGTAATACTTTTGGATCTAATGCCCAATGCTCATTGAACTGAGAAGGGAACTCTACAAAATCCCGTGCTACGTTAGTGCCTGAAAGTGATCTGTATTGCTGGTTGCCAAACATGCCATGCAATGCATGACCGAACTCATGAAACATGGTTGTAACATCATCAAAACTTATTAATGCCGGCTGACCAGGCGCAGGCTTTGTAAAATTGCAGACGTTGTAAACTACAGGTTTTGTATTTAATAATTTTGACTGATCTACCATATTGCTCATCCATGCACCACCGGATTTATTATCGCGTTTAAAATAATCGCAATAAAATAATGCAAGTGATTTTCCATCTTTATCAAATACTTCAAACACACGTACATCTTCCTGGTAAACCGGAATATCGTGACGCTCTGTAAACGTTAATCCATACAATTGATTGGCTGCATAAAAAACTCCATCCTGCAACACTTTGTTTAATTCAAAATAGGGTTTTATTTCAGCTTCATCAAGATCATATTTTGCTTTGCGAACTTGCTCAGAATAAAAATCCCAATCCCACGGCTGCAAAGTAAAACCGCCTTTTTGTTTATCAATTAATGCCTGAATATCTGCAGCTTCTTCTTTTGCTTTACCTGTAACCGCAGGCACTAACTGGTTTAAAAAATTATCAACAGCCTGCGGTGTTTGCGCCATTTGATCCTGCAGTTTCCATGCAGCATAATTTACGAAGCCTAAGAGTTTTGCTTTTTGTGCACGAATGGCAGCAATGCGAATGATGATTGCACGCGTATCATTAGAATCATTTTTTTCTGCACGTGTCCATGATGCATTAAAAAGTTTCTCTCTTGTATCACGGTTACTTAAAGATTGAAGCGCGGGTTGCTGTGTTGTGTTTTGCAATGGTATCAGCCAGCTATCCTGTGTATTTTTTTCTTTTGCATTTTGTGCAAATGCATTTTTATCTGCCTGCGGCAAACCCGAAAGCATTGTTGAATCTGTAATAATTAATGCGGCTGTTTTTGCTGCATTTACTAATTGATTTGAAAACTTTGCGCTCAGCGTGGCTTCTTCTGCATTCAGCTTTTTTAATTGCTCTTTATCAGCATCAGAAAGCTTTGCACCGGCAATTACAAATTGCTGATAATAATATTCAACAAGTTTGTTTGATTCTTCATCAAGCTTAAGTTTTGCCCGATCATTATAAATAGCTTCAATGCGCTTAAATAATTTTTCATTGAGATAAATCGCATCGTTATTGGCAGCAAGTTTGGGCGCAATTTCTTCCTGTAATTTTTGTAATGTATCGTTTGTATTGGCACCTGTAACTACATTAAAAACATTGTTTACACGATTTAATAATTCCCCGCTTTTTTCCAATGCTATAAACGTATTTTCAAAAGTTGGCGCAGAAGAATTACCCTCTATTGCTTCTACTTCTTTTTGCTGTTGCCCAATGCCTTCTTCCAGTGCAGGTTTATAATCTGCGTCACTTATTTTATCAAATGGAGGCGCCTGAAATGGCAATGTGCTTGCGCTGCTGAAAGGGTTCGATGAAGGTAAAGTATTCGTGTTATTCATTTT
>JBDTLW010000127.1:0-6179 GCA_039934575.1 Parafilimonas sp.
CGCTTTGCCATAAAGAAGGTTTTGTTGAATCACGATCTGCAATATTCAGATCATTCCCTTGTCCGCCCGGCGCTGCATGAAGATCAAGTATCAGATACATATTATTTGCTTTACACCATTTTAATAAACTATCAGTAAGTGCAAAGCCTTTGGTTAACCATGTTTGTATATTTGGATCAGGTTCCTGTTCAGCAGGCAGCGTAAATAAATTATAATGCATGGGTAAACGCACAGAATTAAAACCCCATTTATGCAAAGAATCAATATCAGCTTTTGTTACAAAATTATTTAACCAGGTATCATAAAATTCCTGTGTTTGTTCAGGGCTTAACAATGAATCAATTCTGTTTCTTATTGAATATTGCGGATTAGTTCCCTGCAGTTTAAGCATATAACCTTCCTGCAGCATCCATCCGCCCAAACCAATTCCGCGAAGTAAAACGTTCTCATCTTTTTCGTTTACTATTTGCTTGCCTGAGGCTTTTAAAAATCCCTGGCTGTAAACATTTGTAAGAGCCATTAATGCCAGGGATAACATGCATACACGTGCAATACATTTCATGCTGATGGTTTTTTATTATTTCCAGATATATGTAGCAACAGATTTTGGTTTTAATAACACTGTTGCTGTTTTATTTTGATATTGAATATTAAAATGCTCCTCTGTATTACTCATGTTAGCAACTATCAATACTTTGTTTCCGCTTAAATTTTTAAAAGCAACATTTGGCAGATCATTCAACAGGTTCGAAGCAATGCGCACAGAACCCGGCCGTACAAATTTTGAAATATGCGCCATAGCATAATAAGCAAGATTATAATCCACACTGTCACCTTCAATAGTAACTGCGCCTTCGCATACATCACAGCCGCCACGATCTGTGTATGGTTTAAAATCAGCGTCCGCAGCAAGATTCCATAACAAAACATTTTTGCTCCAGTTGCGCGGTGCATCTATCATTAAATCATTTACCGGTGAAATAATATCTATTTTTTTTGCATCTTCATCGTTATCATTAAACTGCACAACCATTTGCTCGGTGAAATAAATATTTTTTTCAGGATGCGCATTATGTAAATCAGTCAACGCATCAATTGTTCCGCCATATAAATGAAATGCAGAGCCATCAATGTATTGAGCAGCTTTTGCATCATCTAAAATTGAGATGGGATAATCTGGTCTGTCTGCATTATGATCATAGATCAGAATTTTTGTGTTGATATTTTTCATTTTAAATAATGGACCAAGATAATTTTTGACAAACTCAGCTTCATCCGGTGCAACCAATAATAAGCTTGGATTATTTCCCGGATGCAATGGTTCATTCTGAACCGTGATGGCATCTATTTTAATTTCATGTTTCGCCATTTCTTCAATATACTTTGCAAGATATTTTGCATACACTGCATAATATTCAGGCTTTAATCTGCCGCCTCTTGTATCATGGTTTGTTTTCATCCATGCAGGCGGAGACCATGGTGAGCCTAATATTTTTATATTGGGATTAATGGATAGAATTTCTTTCAACACTGGTATTGCATCTGCTGTATCTTCTGCAAGATTAAAATGCGATAAAGTTGTATCGTTCCCAACATCATCATACGAAAAAACATGATCATTCAAATCAGAAGAACCAATACTTACACGCAGATAACTTACAGCAATATCATTATTTACTGTATCAAATATCTGATGTAATAAAGCATTACGTGCAGGTTTACTCATGTGTATAATATGCTGCGCACTGCCACCGGTAAGCGCAAAACCAAAGCCATCCATTTGCTGATATTTTTTGACTTCATTAATAACTATTGTTGGGTTTGAATTTTCATGATCATTAAAAATTAATTGCATTGATTGCTGCTGAAACAACGCAGAACGATCGTTATTGGTTAACCACACAGATATATTATTTGTTTGTGCAGATAAAGTATATGTGAGTAATCCAAGACTAAAAAAAATACTGTGTTTGAATTTAAGCGGCATAGTCATCAGAATAAAAAATTAGTAATAAGCAATAGCAACAAAGTAATATTTTTTTAAATAAGATATTATCTTAAAAATATTTTTCCAGCGCTTCTTTTAAATCATCAGGAATACTTGTTCGTTTCCAGGTTTCTTTTTTCAGAAAATATAAAACCACTCTGCCTGCTGCGAGTAATTTATCTTCTTCATTAAAAACATCCTGAAAAAATTCTATATGATAAGATGCGGGTAGCGCGCGAATTTGTGTTTTTATAGTTAGCATATCATCATA
Organism: Parafilimonas sp.; assembly: GCA_039934575.1. Taxonomy (GTDB): domain Bacteria; phylum Bacteroidota; class Bacteroidia; order Chitinophagales; family Chitinophagaceae; genus Parafilimonas. The sequence goes on from JBDTLW010000127.1 coordinate 2,259, forward strand.
CGTTGCGGGGCGCAGAAAACGTGTATGCAGTTCAACTACAGGCATAATAATTCCTTCATCTTCCATACGCTTATAGGTAAAACCTAAAGCACGCATACTTTCCACACGACCAATCTCAAAATACTGAGCATAGTTGCCGTAATACACTACATTCATCTGGTCTGTTTCTGCGTAGCGTACACGTGTTTGAGAAGTTGATTCATACATATTTTACAAGATTTTGCTGAATATAATTGATGAAGTATTAGTGTGTGCCCTAACCATGCCTCAAAGATTATTAAACCTGTTATATACAACTATTTATTAATCATGCCATCAATGCTAAACTTGCCAGGACCACAAAATAACAATGTAACAAAAGCACCAAGATAAAGCAATGCAACTTCTGATTGAATAAGCGGTTTGCCTGCATTAAATCCATATATGGCGACAAGCATTGTTATAATTAAAATAATAGCAGCAAGCCTCGTAAATAAACCAAGTACAATAAAGAGCGCACAAAGTACTTCTGCAAAAATGGCCAGAACCAGAGAAGTTTTTGCACCCAAACCTATAAAACTATAAAATTCATGTTGCAGGGTTGAGAATTTTATCATTTTGTCATAACCATGTTTTGTAATAATTAACAAACCAAACACTATCCGCAAAATCAACATGGAAAAATTAAAAGCGCCAGCGCTGTATTTTATGGATAGTATTTTTTTCATCGGTAATTATTTCAGCAAAAATAAAATTTCTCAAGGGTTTATCCACAATTAAAACACACATAGCTTACCAGCTTTTTCAAGATATTACCTTTAAGCGGTTTTGCTTTTATTTAAGAAAGCATTTAAAATATTTGCGAATACATGTCGTTCAACCAATTTATGAAGCACAAAAAGTTAACAGCTTTAATTTATTTTCTTTTACTGTTCTATTTTTCCAATGCGCAATCAACAAAAATTTATAACGACCCTGATGCTGATTTTAAACAGGCAAAGGAATTATATCAACAGCAAAAATTCAGCTTAGCTTATCCGTTATTTGAAAAATTATATGTGGATAATGCGAGGCAAAGCAATATGCCCATCAGCGTGCAAACTGAAGCAAAGTATTATGCAATTGTTTGTCGTTTGCAATTGAACGATATTACCGCAGTAAATGAAGCAATTGATTTTATAAATCTTGAGCACAATGCTCCGCGCATTGAAATGATGTGTTACCAGCTTGGTGAATATTATTACAAGCATCAGGATTTTGATGATGCAATAGCTTATTATGAAAAAGCAAATGTTGCTAACTTAAGCAACGATGAAATTGCAACAATGAAATTTCATGAAGGCTACGGCTATTTTACCATGCAGCATTTTAGTGATGCAAAGCCTTTGTTTGAATCCATTTCACAAATTCCATCAAGCCCGTATTATTATGACGCAAATTATTATTACGGTTATATTGCCTTTTCAGAAAAGAATTATGCACAGGCATTATCATCTTTTCAAATCATAGAAAAGCAGCTAACATATCAACCCATCATACCATATTATATTGCCGAAATTTATTATTACCGCGGCGAAAAAGATAAAGCATTGCAATATGCTGAGAATGCTTTGCAAAGCAATAATCAATATTATGATATGCAGATGCGCGAACTGGTCGGGCATATTTATTTTGAAAAAGGGAACTATAAAAAAGCATTGCCTTATTTAGAAAAATATGTAAGTAATACTCAAAAAGTTAGTCGCGAAGATTTGTATGAATTGTCTTACTGTTATTACGATGCAGCGCAATATAAAAAAGCAAGTGATGGCTTTAAAGAATTGGGCGGAAAGCAGGATACTATTGCTCAAAATAGCATGTACTTATTGGGGGATTCTTATTTAAAACTGGGTAATAAATCAGGTGCGAGAAATGCATTTTTGTTTTGCTCATTAAACAGCACAGATAAACAGCAGAAAGAAGTTTCAAAATTTAATTATGGAAAACTTTCTGTTGAATTAGGTTATACCGATGTTGCTTTAACTGAATTAAGAAATTTTGTTTCCACCTATCCAAACTCTGAATATGCAACTGAAGCAAAAGAACTTTTAGTAAATGTTTTATCAAATACAAATAATTATGCAGATGCTTTGAACCTGATTGAATCTTTACAATCGCAAAGCGAAATTGTGAAAAAAGCTTACCCTAAAATTTTATATGGAAGAGCTGTTGAACTGATAAATGATCAGCAAATTTCACAGGCAGATGATTTGTTGAATAGAATTTTTTCTGCTGATTATAATGAAGCTTATTTAAACTATACCAATTTCTGGAAAGGTGAAATAGCTTATCGTACCAATGAATATGATTCAGCAGTGTATTATTTGCAGGCGTATTTAAAAAACCCTTCATCGTATGGTGAAGTAAGCGCCATGCATGCACGTTATACATTGGGTTACGCTTACCTGCGTCAGGAAGATTATAATGATGCACTGAAAAGTTTTCAACAGGTTGCTACTTCAATAAATAGTAACTCGCAGGCTTTGCAAACTGATGCTTATCTGCGTGAAGCGGATTGTTATTTCATGCAAAAAAAATTCAGTACTGCTTTGCAGATGTATGAAGCTGTTATTAATGATCAACTCCCTTCATCAGATTATGCATTATATCAAAAAGCAGTGATTGCCGGTGCAAATGGTCAGTATGCGCAAAAAGTTTCTTTGCTGCAGTCCATACAAAGCCGTTATCCTTCATCAGCATTGGTTGCAGATGTAAGCATGGAAGTTGCCAATACATATTTGGCAAGCGAACAATATGAGGCAGCAATCAAACCATTGAATGCAATTATTGCTAGTAAAAATTCTGATGCATTTAAACCGCAGGCATATTTAAAATTAGGTGTGAGCTATTATAATTTAAAAGATAATCAGAACGCACTGAATAGTTTTCAGAAATTAATTTCAACGTATCCAAACTCGCCTGAAAGCGATGAAGCGGTTGCGTATGTGCGTGATATTTTTATTGATTTGCAGAAGCCTGATGACTTTGTTTCTTTCATGCAAAAAAACGGAAAGCCGGTAAGTTATTCAGAGCAGGATTCAATAACATTTATTACGGCGCAATCGGCATATAGCAATCGTTCGTATGATAATGCCTTGCAAGGTTTCAATAATTATCTCTCAAAATTTCCTGATGGAAAATATATTGTTGAAGTCAATTACATGATGGCTGATATATATAACACGAAAAAAGATTTTCCGCACGCCATAACTTATTACAACAACGTTGCGCAGAAAGCGCCAAATAGTTATGCTGAACAAAGTGTGTTGCAGGCTGCACGTATTTCTTTCTTTGAATTAAAAGATTATAAACAGGCAGAACAATATTTTGAGCAGTTAAAAACACTTGCATCAACACCTGAAAATAAACTGGAAAGTGAACGTGGTTTATTGCGTTGTCAATATAAGCTGAATGAGTTTACAGATGCAGTTGCTAATGCACAAGACCTGTTGCAGCAAAAAGGAATTGCAACAGATGATAAGAGTATGGCAAATATGATCATTGCAAAAAATTATCAGAACAACAACCAGCTTAATGAAGCAAGTGATGCATATAAAACGGTTATCAGTTTAGGTAAAAGTGAATATGCCGCAGAAGCGCGTTATCGTGTTGCAGAAATTTTATTTCAGCAGAATAATTTAAAAGAAGCGGAGAAAGCCGGCTTTGATGTAATTAATAAAGCAGGCAGTTATGATTACTGGATCACAAAAGCATACATTCTTTTAGGCGATGTATATCTTAAAGAAGCAGATTATTTTAATGCGGAAGCTACCTTGCGCAGTGTTGTGCAAAATGCAACAGACACACAATTGAAACAGGAAGCGCAACAAAAATTAGATGCGGTGCTGGCAGAAAAAGATAAGAACAGTAAAGTAGTGCAGCAGTAATGATTAAAATATAAAT
>JBDTLW010000128.1:0-6154 GCA_039934575.1 Parafilimonas sp.
CTTCTGCAGGGTATCAACTGATCCATCAGCGTTAACAGATATTACCGGCGCTCCTAAAGGAACAGTTGCTCCATTATATTCTGCACCATAGTTTTGATTTTCGTAAGGCACATAAGGTTTAAAGGGATCTTCTGGAAAATAAAAAACGCCAGGAAACTGTGCAGGATTTAATTCACCGCCATTAGGGCCAAAACGATTCTGAAACTTTGCAGTATAAGCAATTGTTTCAGCGGTTACAGTACTGCTTAAAGTAACTTTAGGTGATCCTTTCCCTTTTTTTGTAGTAACTATAATTACACCATTATATCCATCAGAGCCATACAAAGCAGAAGCGGATGAACCTTTCAAGATGGTTACATCCTGTATATCATTTGGATTAATTGAAGGAAGAAAGCGTATATTTAAAATATTACCATCAACCACTAATAAAGCCTGGTTATTTCCAAGAAAAGAACGCACACCGCGAAGTGTAATGCGCACATCAGGTTTTACCCCATTGTTTACCAGGTTTACAGTTAAACCTGAAACTTTACCGGAAAGACCAGAAGCAACATTTGTAACCTTTGCTTCATTCAACTGTGAACTTGAAATTTTAGCAGTTGAGTAGCCCAGCGACTTCGCTTGTCTTTGAACACCCAATGCTGTTGTTACAACTACATCGTTTATGTTTCCGGAAGTACGGGTTAGTAATACAGAAACTGTAGAGGAAGCACCCACTGTAACTTCAGCAGTTTGCAAACCAACCGCTGAAACAGTAAGCACGTCTCCTGTTTTTGCAACAATTGTAAAATTTGCATTTGCATCCGCCGCTACAGAAACTTTAGTTCCTTTAACATTAACTGTAGCAAATGGAACCGGATCACCATTCTGATCCCTGATTGTACCACTTACTTTGCCTTGCGCTAGTGCCGCAATACTCGTAAATAGTAGTAAGGTAAGAATACTTACAATTTTTCTCATTTTAGACAATTTTAAAATTTGCGTGTAAATATATAAGGATTATGAACAAACAGTTAAAAAAAATTCAACATCTTGTTAATAATGACAAAAGAAATAGACAAACGCTTATAAAAAAATGCTGCGTAGGTTAGATATTGTATTAAATATTTTTTTATAGCCTTTTTAAATAGCTAATTATCAGTGTTTTATAAAATCATATAATTCCGACTTTGTAATTTGTACACTCATTTTTTTACTGTTAAAGAATAGTTAAAGCTAATGACCGTTAGTTTGATTATAATTTTAAACGGCAAGAAACATCAAATACTTCCCATAATAAATATTTTTGCCAAATGCATTTATTAAACGGCAATGAAGCCTCCCAAAAAGTAAAAGATAAGTTAGCGGCATCGGTATTAGTTTTGACAAATAAAAAATTGAGGGTTCCGCATCTTGCAGCCATTCTTATTGGCAATAATGGAGCCAGTGAAACCTATGTAGCCAGTAAAATTAAAAATTGCGCCGAAACAGGATTTCAGTCTTCTTTAATAATATTTGATGAATCAGTTACAGAAACTGAGCTTTTACAGAAAATTCGGGAACTTAATAATAATGATGGCGTAGATGGTATTTTGGTGCAACTGCCGCTGCCTAAACATATTGAAGAACAAAAAATTATAAATGCTATTGCTCCTGAAAAAGATGTTGATGGCTTCCATCCTGTAAATATTGGCAGGCTGGTACAGGGTGAACCAACTTTTATTTCAGCAACACCTTATGGCATTATATTATTACTGCAACATTATAATATAATTGTTAAAGGAAAACATGCGGTTGTTATCGGACGCAGCAATATCGTAGGCAGACCAATAAGCATTTTGCTTAGCAGTAACAAAACTTATGGAAATGCAACTGTTACACTATGCCACTCACATACCAGTAATTTAAAAGAATTAAGTTTACAGGCTGATATTCTGATTGCTGCCTTAGGCAAACCAGGTTTTGTAAAAGCTGATATGGTAAAGGAGGGTGCAGTTGTAATTGACGTAGGCATTACCAGAGTAGCAGATAGTACAGCAAAAAAAGGTTTTCGCATTAAAGGCGATGTAAGTTTTGATGAAGTAGCTCCCAAAACTTCTTACATTACACCAGTTCCCGGAGGCGTTGGCTTGATGACCATTGCCGCACTTTTAACCAATACCATGAATGCTTATTTGCTGCGCAATAATTTAAGTACAGAAATTTTTAATGAATGATCACTAAAGAAATACATAATCAATTAACAACTGTCAATTGCCAATTGTCAACCTTACCCGTAATGGAATCATTTTATTCTATACAAGGCGAAGGCTTTTATCAGGGTAAAGCCGCGTATTTTATTCGCCTTGGCGGATGTGATAGGCTGTTTCTGGTGCGATGTAAAAGAAAGCTGGGATGCAAATATTCATCCTCATAAAACAATTGAAGAGATTATTGATAAAGCAAAAACAGAGATCAGCCAACATCTACCTGCCGACAAGGTAAGCAGCCAACCACTTATCGTTATTACCGGCGGCGAGCCTTTGCTGCATAATCTTGATGGGCTAACTCTTCAATTGCGCGCGGCAAACTTTAAAACACATATAGAAACTTCCGGCTCATCTGCACTTTCCGGATATTGGGATTGGGTTTGTCTTTCACCAAAAAAATTTAAAAAACCACTTACTGAAGTTTTTGCTGCTTCGCACGAGCTTAAAATAATAATATATAATAAGGATGATTTTAAATGGGCTGAAGAAAATGCTTCCCGGGTTTCTGCAAAATGTAAATTATACCTTCAGCCGGAATGGAGCAAATCTGCACAGGTTACACCATTAATTATAAATTATATAAAAGCTAATCCAAAATGGCGGATCAGTATGCAGATTCACAAATACATTAATATTCCATAATTCTTTTTTGGCATTTCATTATTATCAAACGCTAACTCCGCTTTATAGTAATTATTTGAATACATTTTTTAAAAACCCATTGCTTGTATATTTGCCGCCTGTAAACAGTAAAACTCCCTGTAAAACCGGGGACAAACAGGAATTTATGTATCGTACAAACACCTGCGGTGAATTGAAGTCAGATAAAATTGGAGAAACAGTAACACTTGCTGGCTGGGTGCAAACTGTACGCAAATTTGGAGCAATAACTTTTGTGGATTTGCGGGACCGTTATGGCATTACACAATTATTGTTTGGTGAAAACTTGAATACCGGATTAGATGCGCAACCTTTAGGAAGAGAATTTGTATTGCAGGTAAAAGGCAGAGTTTCTGAACGAAGCAATAAAAATAAAAATATACCTACCGGAGATATTGAAATAATTGTTGAATCATTTTCAGTTCTTAATAAATCAGCAGTTCCTCCTTTTACAATTCAGGATGATACAGATGGCGGTGATGACCTGCGCATGAAATACCGCTACCTGGATCTACGTCGTAATGCAGTGAAAAAAAATCTTGAACTGCGCTATGCAGTTAGCCGCAGTGCAAGAAATTATTTACATGAAAACGGTTTCTATGATATTGAAACACCTTTTCTTATTAAGTCAACTCCCGAAGGTGCAAGAGATTTTGTAGTTCCTTCAAGAATGAACCCTGGTGAGTTTTATGCTTTGCCGCAAAGCCCACAAACATTTAAACAATTATTAATGGTAAGTGGTTACGACCGATATTATCAGATTGTTAAATGTTTTAGAGATGAAGATCTACGGGCAGACCGCCAGCCGGAGTTTACACAAATAGATTGTGAAATGGCTTTTGTGGAGCAGGAAGATATTCTCATAATGTTTGAAGCGCTGGTAAAACGCATTTTTAAAGATGTAAAAAACATAGATTACACTGAACCTGTTGAGCGAATAACCTGGGAAGATGCCATGTGGTATTATGGTAACGATAAACCCGATACAAGGTTTGAAATTAAGATCACAACATTTAAAAAACCTTCTTCTGTTTACATCAATAAATCTTCCGATAGCTCATTATTAAGCAATGCAAATTTCATTGTGTTTGATACGGCTGAAACAGTTGTTGCTATTGCAGTTCCAGGCTGCAGTGAATATTCAAGAAAGCAAACTGATGAATTAACGGAATGGGTAAAACGTCCGCAAATTGGCATGAAAGGTTTGGCATTTGTTAAATGTAATATAGATGGCACTTATAAAAGCAGCATTGATAAATTTTATGACAGCGAGAGATTAAAGACAATTGCCCAGGCAACCAACGCACAACCTGGAGATTTAATTTTAATTCTTGCAGGCAATGAAGAACGTACACGCAAAGCCATAAGCGAATTAAGATTGGAAATGGCTAAACGTTTAGGCTTACGCAAAAACGATGAATTTAAATTATTGTGGGTGCTTGATTTTCCTTTGTTTGAATATGACGAAGAAAGTAATCGCTGGGTAGCAAGACATCATCCGTTTACATCTCCCAAACCGCAGGATATTGATTTGATGATTAACAATGATCCTATAATATCGAATGCTGAAAAATATCTTGAACATCCGTATGCAAACATAAAAGCCAATGCGTATGACATTGTTTTAAACGGTAATGAAATTGGCGGCGGTTCTATCAGAATTTATCAAAGAGAATTACAGGAAAAAATGTTTGCAGCTTTAGGCATGACTAAAGAAGAAGCGCAACATAAATTCGGATTTTTATTAGGCGCATTTGAATATGGCGCTCCGCCGCATGGAGGCATTGCATTCGGGTTTGACCGGTTATGCGCTATCCTTGGCGGCAGTGAAAGCATTAGGGATTTTATAGCATTTCCAAAAAATAATTCAGGCAGAGATGTGATGCTGGATGCACCAGGAGCTATTGATGAAAAGCAATTAGATGAATTGCAGATAAAGCTGAATTTACAATAACCATTATTAAATGAAACTTACTATATATCGCATTCTTAGTTTTTTATTATTGCCGGTAGCAATTATATTCAGCATAAGTTTTTTATTGTTTATTCGGGCAGCATTTAGTAATCCAGCTATGCTTTTCCCCTTGTTTTTAATTGCATGCATAGCTATATACAGTTTTGCCTCGCTTAATTTTTTAATAAGAGGCATTGATGGTAAAAAACACCTTGGCAGATCTTCTAAAGAATGGCTGAAAGTAAATGCAGTGGTAAGTACAATTTTTGCCTTGCTGATGATAAGCCAGTGTATTGTATTTTTAATGCATCCTGAAATGCTGCAGGATCTTGTTGCACAGGCAAAACAAAATGCCGGTGCCGATTTAAAAATGAGCAATACAGCAATGGAAAATTATCTCCGCGTAACTTCTTATTTTTTCCTTGTATATGCAGTTGTTTTGTTTGTACATATCATAATTAGCTTTCAGTATATCAAACTATACAATTATCTTTTTCAAAATCAAAAACAACAATAGCCAGATCTGAAATAAGATAAGTGTTTTACTTATACTTTCTTCAAACCAATACAAAATGCTAATTTGCCTATGTTAAGAAATTATTACCAATTTAATTAAAGAGGCAGTTAATTTACTATTCCATCATTTTTGCAAAAACACGGCAAATGGCATTCAATACATTCATGAAAATTTTTCAACCTAAAGACAAAGTATTTTATACGTTGTTTGAAGAAGTTGTAGATACTGTTGCTGAAATGAGCAATATGCTGAAAAGGCTGATTAGTGAATCGGAAAGAGATAAGCGTTTCGGCATTTTAAATGAAATGGAAAATGCAGAACATAAAAACGATGATACTACCCATCGTATATATACAGAGCTTGGCAGAACATTCATAACTCCTTTTGATCGAGAAGACATTCATTTTTTAGCTACTGCTCTTGATGATGTTGCTGACTATATTTATTCATCTGGCAAGAGGATAGCCTTTTACAATATAGGTAACGATGATGAAGGCATCATGAAACTTGCCAATTTGATAGGATTTGCCGTGCAGGAATTAAAAATTGCTGTAACGGGTCTTCGCAATATGCGAAACCTGCAGGCAATGACAACAGCATTAGTAAAAATAAACAGCATAGAAAACCAGGCAGATGATATTTATGATTTAAGTATTGAGCGATTGTTTGATATGGAGCAGGATGTAAAAATGCTTATAAAAAAGAGAGAGGTTTACCATGCTATGGAAACAGCAACTGATAAATGTGAAGATGCAGGCAATGCTATAGAAACCATAATAATAAAATACGCATAAC
>JBDTLW010000129.1:0-6134 GCA_039934575.1 Parafilimonas sp.
TGATTTTTTCCAAACACAAAAATTATTTTGTATCAAACCAAACCTTAGTTTTATCATCCGGCGTGGCGTTATAATTTATAAAAAGCTCTTCGCCTTTCTTAATATTTTTTACCGCTCTTATCGTCATTATCTTTTTTCCAAATTCCATTTCATATTCGCAATTAGAATTGTAACTGTGATTGTATAAAGAAATATAACCAAGCGCAAGTGCAGCTTTCTTTTTATCATTTCCCCATTCAAAAACGTAATGATACAAAATTGTTTTTTCAAGAATTTTGCGCTCTTTTTCTGTTAATACAAGCACGGGAGAAGTTTCAATAACAGTTCCTTTTTTTATATTCCTGGTGGTAAAAACACCTCTGCCGCGGTTGGGTGAAGATTGTACGGTTAAGAAAGATGAGATCATGTATATGTAAGATAATTAAGCCCGCAATATAAACTGCACTATTTAATTGCGCCGTATTTTTATTCCGAATTTTATAGGTATCTCTAAAATTTGTTTTGCTAATTTGCACGCATGAGTCTGGAACTTGAACAGCCTACCATTAAAGAACAGTTTGAACAACTGATGCAGGAAAATGACCTGGCGACTGTGCGTGAGTTTCTTGACGACCAGAACATAAGCGATGTTGCCGATCTTATTTATGATTACCCTGATTATGAAGCGCAGATAATTGCCAGCATGAGTATAAACAGGGCGGCTGCTGTTTTTAAAATTCTTGATGTAAGCCGGCAAAAACAAATTGTACATGAGCTTAGTTCATTCAAAACTGCTGAACTGCTGAATGAGCTTCCGCCTGATGACAGAACTGATTTTCTGGAAGAACTGCCCAAAGGCGTTATACGTGATTTAATAAAGCTGCTGAATAACGAAGAAAGAAAAATAACGCTTGCCATGCTCGGCTATCCTGAAGATAGTATTGGCAGGTTAATGACGCCGGATTATATATATGTATATCCGCATAATACAATTGAACAGGTGATTGATATTATACGCAAGGTTGGCAAGAATTCAGAAACCATTGATGTTATTTATGTGATAAACAGCAAAGGAGAATTGATTGATGATCTGCGTATAAGAGATATTATTCTTTCATCGCCGGAGAAAAGAATTGAAGAACTGATGGATGAGCGCGTAATTGCATTGAATGTAAATGATGACCAGGAACATGCCAGCGAAATTTTTAAAATGAATAACCGTGTTGCATTGCCTGTAACAGATTCAAACAATATTTTATTGGGCATTGTAACTATTGATGATATGTTTTGGGTAGCTAATGAAGAGTTCAGCGAAGACATACAAAAAATTGGCGGTACAGAAGCATTGGATGAACCCTATCTTGATACACCGCTTTTTAAACTTATACGTAAGAGAGCAGGATGGCTGATCGTTTTATTTATAGGTGAATTGCTTACCGCAACTGCAATGGCATATTTTAATGATGAAATTGCGAAAGCAACTGTGCTTGCCATGTTTATTCCTTTAATTATGAGCAGCGGCGGAAACAGCGGCTCGCAGGCTTCTACATTGGTAATACAGGCAATGGCTGTAGGTGAAATTTCTTTATCAGACTGGTGGCGTGTTATGCGACGCGAAATTTTAAGCGGTATTTTTTTAGGTGGAATTTTAGGTATTATTGGTTTTACAAGAATATGCATCTGGCATGTTTTAATGCAGCATGGTATTATTAAGGATCTGTATAAAGAGCACTGGTTTTTAATTGCAGTAAGTGTAGGGGTTTCTTTGATAGGTGTTGTATTATGGGGCACTTTAACCGGCTCTATGCTGCCGATAATTTTAAAAAGGCTTGGTGCCGATCCGGCAGTTTCTTCTGCGCCTTTTGTAGCAACGCTTGTTGATGTAACGGGGATTTTAATTTATTTTTCTATCGCTTATTTTTTCCTGCAGGGAATTTTATTATAACAAATCAATCTGCTACAAAATCAATTGTAAAAGAAAACACACTTCCTTTACCTTCTTCACTTTCTATATACATTTCACCGTTATTACGTTCAATATAATCTTTGGCAATAATGAGACCAAGACCTGCACCTTTTTCGCCCCTGGTTCCAAACGATGATTCATAATTTAATTTGCGCAATAATTTTTCAGCAAGTTCATTTTTAAAACCCACACCTGTATCCTGTACACTTATCAGTAATTTTTCATTTTTTACAGTGGTGGAAATAATAATTATTGAACACGTTTTTGAAAACTTGATGGCATTGGAAATAAAATTTCTTAATGCAATGGCAAACATATCCGGGTCGCAGTATATTTTATTCGCATCACAAAACTGCATGTCGATTTTTATTTTTTTGTCTGCAGCCACATGAATAAGACTCTCCACAACCCTGCTGATCTCTGCAGGTGCATCAAGCCTGTTTGGTTTATAATTAATTGTTTGTAACTGGCTGCGTGCCCACAACAATAATTCCTCCGTAAGGCTATAGCATTTTGAAATACTGTTTCTAAGCAGTTCAAGATAATTAAGCAATTGTTCTTCTGTAAATACTTCGTAATCAGCAATAATGATATTGAGAAAATTTGCAGCCGTACCCAAAGGCGCACGAACATCATGTGCTATTACCGACATGATCTTATTTTTATTCTGATTGAGCAGCGAAAGATTTTCCTGCATGGCAATCTGATCTGAAATATCTACGCCCCATCCCGCTATCATTGTTTTATCTTTAAAGAAGATGGGGAACTTTATTATTTTATATGTTGCTGTTTCTGATGGCAGCCTGTTTTTTTCAATCACCGCAATGGCATTTCCGGTTTCAATTACTTTTTTATTATTAGCAAGATATTCTTCAGCAAGTTCTTTTGGGTAAAGCTCAAAAATATTTTTGCCAATCACTTCTTTTGATAGTTTAAAGGCCTCCGCATAAGCTGCGTTCATATAATGCATGTATCCTTCATCATCTATCACCCATGCAAGCAGGGGAGTGTTTTCCATAAAATCTTCAAAAAATTTCCGGCCTTCATTAAATTTTTTTTCTGCCGCATTTTTTTTCTTCTGCAAAAACTCCATTTCTTTTTGTGCAGTAAAATCTTTTATGATCATGCAGGCATTTTTCACTTTGCCAACATTGTCTTTTAATGGTGCATAGGTTACATTAAAATATAATTTAGGTTCTGTTTCAGATACGGCTTCATAATTTACTATTTCTCCGCTTAGCGCTTTTTGGAAAGAACGTTTAACGATAGCATTATATATACCGGGTATATATTTTAATGCATTATCACCAACAATATAATCTGAATTAAAAAATTTCTGCGCATTGCCTTTTAAACGCATGAAAACGATCTTCAGGTTTTTATCTGTAATGATAAAACTCTCATCAAGAATAGTTAATATAGATTCAAAATTTTTAAGCGATTGCTTTACAGAAATATCAGGTGTAACATCTCTGCTTACTATTACATAACCTAACTTTCTTTGCACGGTATCTCTTGCCGTTGTAATCACTGATTCTAAAAAAACTTTTTTGCCATCTTTGGTTATCACTTTTACAACCCCTTTCCAATAATTTTTTAGTGCGAGTACTCTTTGTACCTGTTCAGGTGTTGTATCAATAAACTGGTGACAAAAAATTTCAAACATTCTTCTGCCAATGGCATCTGCAGCATTTATTTTGTACGTCTTTTCTGCTGCTGCATTCCAGGTTTTAATAATGAAATTTCTATCTGAAGAAATAATTACATCATCAACACTTGAAATTATTGCCTGGTGATAAAATGAATCTTCATCTGTTAATATAGGTGCTTCTGATAGTGTTATCATGTAATGAGGTAATTCAAATCAATATTAGAAAAACTTAAAATCAGATCGTTCACATAAAGGCTTTTTCAGTGTCCGGTTAAGTCAATAAAGTGTAAGACTGATTATTAAAAAAATAAAGCTGAAGATTAAGTTAATTACAGAATAAATAATGTATTACAGATCAAAAATTCTTCCCTGGTCTATTCTGTAATAATAAGAAAGACAACCATCGCCAATAACTGTACCGCCGCTATGTAATAAAATAAATGTTCCTCCGCGTGGTACACCGCCTAAATATTCAAGCCCTGCCAAGTCTTTAAGTACAAGCAATTTTTTTGCTTTTGGATCAGTTACTTCGGTTATGGCCGTATTATAATTTTTCACGAGATCCGTGATCTTTTCCTGTGGTACTATATTTATATAATTCTGAATTACTTCTGTACTTAAGGGCGAATTTGCAGTTACACCTGCTGCAAGTGTTTGCCTGGTTGTTACCTGCGGCTTGGCAACCGGATTTTGCGCAGCTACTTTTACGTTTGCAGTTCTTTTACTTGTTGAAACTTTTTTTGCGGTTGGCTTTGCTGCTATTCCCTGCACTTTTGCTGCATTATAAAAAACACCGGAATATGAAGTGAGATCATTTAATATCCCTTTTATTGTATCCGGCTGCCTGTAACTTGTTTGCAGATTTACGGTATTAATTTTTTTAAAAGGATCGTATGCATAGTTTGTAATTTCAGGGTTACTTTTTAACTGAACAAGACTATCATTTAAAAAAGCTGAAAATTCAGCGTACCAGTTATACCAGGTTATTGCTCCTTTATAATCCACATCGCAATCCAATAACTGAATAGGAAGTCCGTCATTTACTATTAGTGAAGTGATAGCGCCAATAGCATCCTGCTTTGGAATACCTACATGTCCTTCTATTCTGAAAAAATTTTCATTCGTCCAATCTGCAACTGCAAGCTTTGCAACCATACTGCTTCTTGAAGGAATTATTGAATCATAATAACAAAATATATTCTGAAGATTCGTATCACGAGGATTCCAGGTATTTAATACTGCATTGGCAGTATCATTTGTAAGTACATCATAATAATACGGTATAGCACGTTTTGCAAATTCATCATTACCAATGAGAGATGGCGTGGCAATTATTTTACCAACCTTGGCAGCTTGTGCTTTAAAATTACTTTGAGGAACAAAATTATTTACAAGCGATACAGCACGCATAAATAATTGACTCAATATTTTTTTATCACATATCATTGATGCATCCTGTACCGCTGGTATAAAATAATAACGCCAGTTATCAACAGTTTGCTGTACCAATCTTCCCAGTATAATTACGCCCTCAATTCTTGATGATGAGTATAGCGGATATTTGTTTGCATATTCATTATAAAATTCTATCAGTTCATTAATGGCAGTTGAAATATCAGAAGCAAAAGCATTATTATATTGCTGGCAATTTGTGTTTGCAGAAGAAGCTATTTGTGAAAATTTACTGATTGCATTTGTAAGAGATGCTTGTGCATTATTATCAAGCAACGCGCCGATAAGACCTAATTGTTTTCCTGAACTGGCAACAGAAAAATATGGTTGTAATTCTGTTATGTTTGCCTTGAATGCTGTAAGCGAAGTTTGATAAAAACCTGCAGCGCTGCCTGAGTTTGCAAGATTTTTTATACGCGCAGCTTTTGATAAGGGCATAAGTGGATTCGCAGAATTCTGTTGCGGAAATACACTGGTTTCTGTAAGAAAATATCTTGTTGTAAAAATTTTTAAAGTTCCCTTGGTATTACAATCTCCCTGAACACAATTATCATTTTCAGCGTCATTGATAAATACCCACGCTAACGCTATATAGTTTGATGATGCCTGTGAAGAGGTTATAGAAAATGCATCTAAGGTTTTTGTACCAACAGGCAGGTCATTTATATTGCTTGCTGTGCTGAATAATTCAGTGGCATGAATTATTGTTTCCGTTGCCACATCATTCATGTTTGCAGTATCAAACGTTGCTTTTTCCATCAGCAGTTGTGTTCCATCATTTAAGGTTATCCAACTCATATCAATGGAGAAGCCTTTATCAAATGCAAGCGCTCCAGACTGAATGATATATCCATCAACTGTACATGCATCGCCAGCAGATATATTTACCTGTTTCAGTGATGTGGTATCTGCAAAACTTACATTAAAACCCTGCACAATACCATTGCCATTCAGCAGGTATCGGGATGCTTTTTCTTCCTGCCACAAAAAATCCTGTGTTGCATTAAGATTTTCGCTGGTGAGGTATTGACCGCTCACATATACAGGGAAAGAATTTGGTCTGGCTTCCATAAAAATTATTTTACA
>JBDTLW010000130.1:0-6129 GCA_039934575.1 Parafilimonas sp.
ACAAAAGTATCTCTATAAAAATTTCTAACGCATCATTCACGTCTCATAATTTAATTTTGCGCATGTTACATGATCAGACGGCTCAAAGCAGTCAGACCAATATTTAATAATTACTGCATGGATTCACTTCGCGAACAATGGCTTATTTTAATTTCAACGCCAATTTATTTTATAATAATTGGGCTTGAATTATTGCTTTCGCATATCAGTCATCGTAAAGCATATACATTAAAAGGTTCCATCACCAATTTGTATTTAATGCTGGTGAACACCGGAATTGATCTTGCTTTCAGGTTGGTTTATTTCGCAATACTTCAATACTTTTTTTTGCATGCCGTAATGCAATGGCAAAATGTTTTTGCGTATTGGGTGATATTATTGTTAGCTGAAGATTTTTTGTACTATTGGTTGCATCGTTTTGATCATGAAATACGATTTTTCTGGGCAACACATGTTACACATCACAGCTCTGAAGAATTAAATTTTTCCGTTGGATTTCGCTCTTCTGTTTTTCAACCTTTATACCGGTTCATATATTTTATACCCCTGGCATGGCTTGGCTTTAAACCGCTTGATATTGCATTCATGTTTTCAGCAACACAGATATGGGGAATTTTTGTTCACACAAAAATGATTAAGAAAATGGGGTGGCTTGAATATATTTTCATCACGCCATCGCATCATCGTGTGCATCATGCATCCAACCCAAAATATCTTGATAAAAACATGGGAATGTTTTTAGTGATCTGGGATAAACTGTTCGGAACATTTCAACCTGAATTATCTGAAGAGGAATATCAACCTATAAAATATGGATTAACAAAAAATATTGAAAAGCCAAATGCTGTAACTATTGTTTTTCATGAATGGAAACAAATGTGGAAAGACGTTTTTCAAAAAAATATTACGTTCAGCCAGCGGCTTGGTTATTTATTTGGACCACCGGGATGGAGCCACGATGGCAGCCGCTTGACAAGTAAAAAAATGCGGGCTTTGGAAAATAATGAACGTGAACAAAAAGAAACCGTTTTTCCAGAGCCAAATTCAATGCTGGTTTAGCTTCACACATTATCCACTTTCTCTTTTAATAACAAGTGTTAGTACTTAACTTTGCGCCTTCTTTTTCAACTTACATAATTTTTAAGGTATCAAAATATGAATTTATTTCAATTGCAATCTGAAGAATTCGCACACAGGCATATCGGTCCTGATGAAAATGAAACCAGTAAAATGTTAAAGACAATTGGTGAAAATAGTGTTGATGAGCTCATCAATAAAACGGTGCCTGCATCCATTCGCATGGAACATGAATTGAACATTCCGGAAGCGATGAGTGAGCATGAATATTTGCAGCACATAAAAAATATTTCGCTTAAAAACAAGATATTTAAAAACTATATTGGGCAGGGTTATTATGGCACAATCACGCCTTCTGTTATTCTTAGAAATGTATTTGAAAACCCCGGATGGTACACACAGTACACGCCATACCAGGCAGAGATTTCACAAGGTCGTTTGGAAAGTCTTCTGAATTTTCAAACAATGGTAAGCGATCTCACAGGTTTACCCATTGCAAACGCATCTTTACTTGATGAAGCCACAGCAGCAGCAGAAGCTATGACTATGTTTTTTAATATGCTCAACCGCGATCATGATCATATTGAAAGAGAAAAGTTTTTTGTTGATAATGAAATTTTTCCGCAAACAAAAGCTGTATTAATTACAAGAGCAAAACCTATAGGCATTGAATTAGTTTTTGGTGATTATAAAACAGTATCAATAGATAAATCTTTTTTTGGAGCAATAGTTCAATACCCGAATGATAAAGGCTCGATAGAAGATTACCGCGAATTCATTCATGCAGCGCATAGCAACAATGCATTTGTTGTAATGGCAACTGATCTGTTAGCGCTTACATTACTTACCTCTCCGGGTGAATTAGATGCAGATTGTGCTATTGGTTCTGCGCAACGGTTTGGGGTGCCGCTTGGTTACGGCGGACCTCATGCAGCCTTTTTTGCAGCTAAAGATGAATTCAAAAGAAATATTCCCGGTCGTATTATTGGTGTAAGTGTTGATGCCCAAAACAACCGCGCACTGCGCATGGCTTTGCAAACAAGAGAGCAGCATATTAAGCGGGAAAAAGCAACATCCAATATTTGCACGGCGCAGGCATTACTTGCAAACATGGCAGCAATGTATGCAGTGTTTCATGGTGCTGATGGTTTGAAAAAAATTGCAGAACGTGTTGCTGTATTAACGCAAATTATTTCTGAAAGCATTGAAGCCAGAGGGTTTCAGCTTGTATCGAAAAATTATTTTGATACCATTACAGTTAGAGTTGAAGATATAATATCAATAAAAGAAAAAGCAGAGCGACAGAAAATTAATCTTCGTTATATTGATGATAATTGCATTGGCATTTCATTAGATGAAACAACAATGATTGATGATCTGTATGATCTTATAAATTGTTTTGAAAATGATGTTGACCCGGTTGGTTTCGCAATTGAAGAAGATGCAATGCCTGAGCATATCCCATCTTTTGCAAAACGTAATTCATCTTATTTAACGCATCCTGTTTTTAATTTACACAGAAGCGAAAGCCAGATGATGCGTTATTTAAAATCTTTAGAGAACAAAGATCTTTCTTTAAACACATCCATGATATCGCTTGGAAGCTGCACAATGAAATTAAATGCGGCAACAGAAATGATTCCTTTAAGCTGGAATCACTGGAGCACGATACATCCGTTTGTACCAGCAGAACAAGCCGGCGGTTATCAGCAAATGATTAAAGAACTGGAAAATTATTTATGCGCGATAACTGCATTTGATGCCTGTAGTCTGCAACCAAACAGCGGTGCACAAGGTGAGTATGCAGGTTTATTAACTATAAAATCTTATCATGAAAATAATAATGAAGCGCATAGAAATATAATGCTTATTCCTATTTCTGCGCATGGTACAAATCCTGCATCAGCAGTAATGGCCGGCATGAAAGTGGTTGTGGTAAAGGCTTTGGAGAACGGTTATATTGATGTGAATGATCTTAAAGCAAAGGCGCAACAACATGCAGATAATCTTGCGGGCATTATGATCACTTATCCAAGTACATACGGGGTGTATGAAGAAACGGTAAAAGAAATTACGGAGATCGTTCATCAACATGGAGGACAAGTTTATATGGATGGTGCCAACATGAATGCGCAGGTTGGCTTAACAGCACCCGGATTAATTGGCGCAGATGTTTGTCATCTTAATCTGCATAAAACATTCGCCATACCGCATGGCGGTGGCGGACCAGGTATGGGGCCAATTTGTTGTAAGAAACATTTAGCAGCGTTTTTACCAGGACATTCGGTAAACGGTCAACCGTCAACCGTCAACCGTGTTTCTGCAGCTCCTTATGGTTCTGCATCCATCTTACTTATCAGTTATGCTTATATAAGAATGCTTGGAAAAAATGGCGTGAAGAAAGCAAGTGAGTATGCAATTCTGAATGCAAATTATATGCGGGCAAGATTAGAAAATGATTATGATATTTTATACTTAGGTACACACGGAACATGTGCACATGAATTTATAGTTGATCTGCGTCCGTTTAAAAGATCGGCGGAAATAGAAGCAGAAGATATTGCGAAGCGTTTGATTGATTATGGTTTTCATGCGCCTACAATGAGCTTTCCTGTTCCAGGCACGATAATGATTGAGCCAACAGAAAGCGAAGACAAAGCAGAGCTTGATCGCTTTTGCGATGCGATGCTAACCATTCGTGAAGAAATAAAAAATATTGAATCAGGTAAAGCAGATAAAAAAAATAATGCTTTAAAAAATGCACCGCATACACAGGCTGTTGTTTGTGCTGATGAATGGAACCATACTTATACAAGAACTGAAGCTGCATTTCCTTTGTATTATGTTACACTAAATAAATTTTGGCCGGCAGTGGCAAGAATAAATAATACGTATGGTGATAGAAATCTTATTTGTACCTGCGAGCCTGTAAGCGCTTATACAGGAGAAACGGTGGATGAATAAAGTGTAATTTGGAATTGATAATATGGGATTAGTTAATCGAACCTGAAACTTAGAACTGCTTTTGAACTAAAAATTAATTCCTTCAATCTGTACATTGTTTATAGACCAATCGCCATATTCATCATCAAATTCAAATTGCACATTCCATTTTCCATTCCACTGCATCAGTTCATTTGCAAATTTGCCGCTGGCGGAATGGGTACCTTCAACATTGCATATATTTTCATTTATCAAGCAATTGATATCATTCAACTCATTTAATTCAATCTCATCAAATGCATCTTTAAACCGGTTAATAATATTCTTGAATTCTTCCTGCGAAAGGGCATTGTAATTGTTCAATGTTATATTGTCTTTTGTAAAATGATGCATCCATTCAAATGGTTCTTTGTTTAAGATTGATTTTATACAGTCATCAACCGCTGCGTTTGTATTATCATATTCATAGTCCGGATAAAACTCATCATATATAAAACCTGAAGTCAAGCCAGGCAAATTCATATCATCTATTTCATGTTCAAATAATTCTTCAGTTGTAAAGCGATATAATTCTCTTACTGAAACTTTCGGGCTGCAAACAGATAAATCAACACCGTACTGAGATATATGTTCGTGTAAAGCTTTCCATGCAGCTTCCATATCAACGTCTTCAATTTCATTAACGGGTTTAAATTGTTGAGGCTTACCTATCTTTTCAAAAACGGTAATTGTTTTGCGTTCTTCAAATTGTTTTTCGAATTCAATAATGTTTTTTAAAAACTGGTTTTCAATATCAGCAGGCAATTCATCCGTATTGTCGGTGCTGTGAAATTCTGAACCATGCTCAAGCATAATTTTCATTTTAAGAAAATCATTTTCTGCTTTAAGTTTTTCTTCTTCATTTAATTCTTCAGATTCGTCCATAAATTTTTTTTGAATGAATTGAATTTACTTAGTCACGATCAAATTAGTGTTGGGTGTAAACAATTTTGCTGCCATTGCAGAATCGTGCTTATAAATATCACTACGGAAATTAATTTTTCCGTTACCATCTACAAACGCAGTATAATAACTTATCAAAACCGGCACAGGATTTTTTAGTGTAACCCATTTTTCTTTTTTCAGATTCATTAAACTGTCAACAGTCTTGCTGTTGTATTTGGTTGAATCATCACGTAACAAATACATAGCAAGTTTTTTGGGTTCACTTAATCTTATACATCCATGACTTAAGCTGCGGCTTGATGAGTTAAATGCATTGTGATTATTTGTATCGTGAAAATAAATATCAAAATTATTAGGAAATAAAAACTTAACACGTCCTAAAGCATTACTTGGTCCGGGTAATTGCCGCACTGCAGGAACGCCTTTACCCAGCGAACCATACACTTCCATATTATGACTTGCCAGGTAATTGCTGTTGCGGTTTATGCCCGGCAAAATTTCTTTCTTTACAATGCTTGCAGGTATATTCCAATAAGGGCTGAATACAATATATTTTAAATTGCCTGTAAATATTACGGTACTTGTTGCTGATGCACCCACAACTACATTCATGCTGAACTGAAGTTTGCCCTCATCATATACATACATTTTATATGCAGGAATATTTACAACAATTGAAGTGCTGTCATTAATTGTGGGCATCCAGCGAAGGCGTTCAAGATTCACCAGAATTTGTTCTATCCTTTTTGCAGGCGAAACATTTATTTGTTTAATAAACCCTTTTCCTATTACGCCATCTGTGCCAAGACCCATGCGTTCCTGGAAATTTTTTGCCCCATTAAATAGCGAGGAATCAAATAAATCTGTGCTGTCTTTTTCCGGCATATCGCCTAAAATAAACAAGCGTTGTTTTATTGCTGGAATAATGGAAGAAGTTTCGCCTCTATGCAAAGATTTTGCCGGATAAGGTATAGAATCCCATGTTGATGTTTGATCTATTTTTCTATAAACAGGCAAATAGTCAAGTAATTTTTTATAAGCTATACTCACCGGCATATCTGCGTTGGCAATGTCTTTTTTATTTTCAATAAGCGAATCGAGCATAACAGTAAGGTCAAGCTTTTTGCGGGGAATAAGCCAGCCAAGTTCCTGTATGTTTATATC
>JBDTLW010000131.1:0-6097 GCA_039934575.1 Parafilimonas sp.
CATAAAGATTTTGCAGAAGATACTTTTCGCACTTTAACAGCAGTAGATAGCGTGGTGCTTGTTATTGATAGTGTAAACGGTGTTGAAGAGCAAACGCGCCGCCTGATGGAAGTATGCCGTATGCGTAATACTCCGGTAATTGTTTTTATTAATAAAATGGATCGTGATGGTAAGAACCGGTTTGACCTGCTTGAAGAAATTGAGAAAGAATTAAAGATACAGTTGCACCCAATGACTTGGCCTATTAACAGTGGCAAAGATTTTAAAGGTGTGTATAATCTTGATTTAAAAAGCCTGTTGTTATTTACCGCAAACACAAAAGCCGATGAAGACAACAGTATTATGATTGAAGATTTGCATCAGCCATTTTTAAATGAAAAGATAGGAGAAAAGGATGCAGATATTTTGCGTGAAGACGTTGAACTTATTGATGGCGTGTATGGTAAATTAAATGTTGAAGATTATCTGAACGCAAACGTTGCACCCGTTTTCTTTGGAAGCGCTATCAACAATTTTGGTGTAAAGGAATTGCTTGATGCATTTATAAAAATTGCACCCGAACCACTTGACCGCGAAACCAGTAAACGCATAGTGCATGCAGATGAAAATAAATTAAGCGGTTTTATTTTTAAAATTCATGCAAATCTTGATCCGCGCCACAGAGATCGTATTGCATTTATGCGTGTGTGCAGCGGCAGGTTTGAAAGAAATAAATATTATCATCATGTAAGACTTGATAAAGATTTTCGTTTCAGCAACCCTTATTCTTTTTTAGCAAGAAGTAAAGATATTATTGATGATGCTTACCCCGGTGATGTGATTGGTTTATTTGATACAGGCAATTTTAAGATTGGTGATACACTTACGGAAGGTGAAAATTTTTATTTCACCGGCATACCTTCTTTCTCGCCGGAAATTTTTAAAGAACTGGTGAATAAAGACCCAATGAAAACAAAGCAGCTTGAAAAAGGAATTACACAATTAACTGATGAAGGCGTTGCACAATTGTTCACGCAATTTGGCGGCAATAAAAAAATTATTGGTTGTGTAGGTGAATTGCAGTTTGAAGTAATTCAATATCGTTTATTGCATGAATATGGTGCAGCTTGCGAATTCAGGGTACTGCCGTTTTATAAAGCCTGCTGGCTGACCAGTAAGGATGAAAAAAAGTTAGAAGAATTTCTTCGCTTTAAACAACAAAACAGCGCAGAAGATAAAGATGGCAACCCCGTGTATCTTGCACAAAGCGAATGGTTTTTAAATACAGAAATAACCAATAACCCTGCTATCGAATTTCATTTTACCAGCGAGATACATAAGTAAATTTTTAGTTTTTTTAAACTGAAATTTTGCATCTGAATAGCGTACCTGTTTAAAAGAAATATTTTCTTTCAATTGCTTTTTTGAATATATTAATATTTTCAATTATTTTCACTGTATCCTTAACCTTATATAAAGCCCTATTAAGTCCAATTTCTAAAAATCAATATTCTTTAAACTCTCGTTAATCTCATGAAAAAAAAATTACTACTCACACCGACGGTATTATTTTATTGCCTTACATTTCTTACTGCCCAAACGCTTGATAAAAGTTTTGTTACTACTAATAATGCTGTACGTGCCACGTTGCAAAACGGAGACACTGTTTTTATAGGCGGCGATTTTACGCAGGTAGGTATGCAATCACGAGGCATTGCAAAATTTACGCCCGGCAATACAGTGCCTGATACAAATTTTCCCCAACTGAGCGCAAACAATACGGTGAATGCAACTGAGCCTGACGGAAATAATGGCTTTTATGTGGCTGGAAGTTTTACCAACTTTAATGGAACACCTATATCAAACAATACAAAAATATTACACGTATTAAGTAACGGATCTCTCGATGCTTCTTTTGGAGCGGTAATAACAGATAATGATATTTTTTGCCTGAAAAAGATTGGCACAACATTATATGTGGGTGGCGCATTTACTAATATTCAAAATACAAGCAGACCTTACCTGGCTGCATTAAATGCGGCTAACGCATCTTTAAATAGCTGGACGCCCGCAACACCTGATAACACAGTAGAAAAAATAGATGCATCAACTTCAAAAATTTTTATACAGGGGAATAGTATTACAAATATTGGCGGTTATAATACATTCACGCATTTTGGTGCTTTAAGGCTTTCTGATGGAGTTTATGTAAATGACTTTCCGACAGTAAATAAAACTATTTCAGGATTTGCTGTAAGTAGCTCTACACTATACCTGGGTGGAGACTTTGATCAAACCGGCGTAAGCGCTTATGGCTTTGCTAAATTAAATGCTTCAGATGCAACTGTTGATGCTGATTTCCCATCAACTAACGGAACAGTTTTATCTATTTTGCCTGATGATAATGGAGGCTATTATGTTGGCGGAAGCTTTACAAAAGTGGCTAATAAAAGCCGTTCAAATCTTGCACACATTTTAAGCGATGGAACAGTTGATGTATCTTTTAATGCAAGTGTAAATGACCAGGTGCTTTGCCTTGCAAAAGATAATAACAATGTTTATATCGGAGGTTGTTTCACTAAGGTTGCCGGCACAACAAGAAATTATATTGCTGCTCTTTCAAAAACCGATGGATCATTAACTACATGGAATCCCAATCCTGATAGTTGTGTACTTACATTGGTACAATCAAACAATATTATTTATATGGGCGGATGGTTTAAAAATGTGCTTTCCGTTTCACGCAATTATGCCGCTGCAGTTAATGCAAATAATACTTTAAATAGCTGGGCGCCTGAACCTGATTATTATGTAAACCAAATTATACCAAACAGTGATGGCAGCGCTTTTTATATATGCGGTGGTTTTATTAATGTAAAAGCAAGTGCACATGCATACATAGTAAGAGTGAATAATACAAACGGTAATCCTGATGCATGGCACCCGCAACCTGATAATGTTGTAAAATCAATTGCTTTATCAGGCACTGTTCTGTATATCACCGGCTCTTTTTCTTTTGTAAACGGAACTCCGCACCCGT
This sequence comes from Parafilimonas sp., assembly GCA_039934575.1. Taxonomy (GTDB): domain Bacteria; phylum Bacteroidota; class Bacteroidia; order Chitinophagales; family Chitinophagaceae; genus Parafilimonas. The sequence goes on from JBDTLW010000131.1 coordinate 3,020, forward strand.
ATCTTGCTGCAGTGAACACGGGAAATAATAATGCAACATCTTTTCAGGCAGATTTAAACAACTACGCTAATTCCTTAAACATTGCATCCGGAAAATTATATGTTGCCGGCAACTACAGCCAGATACAGGGTCAAAATATCAGTTACCTGAGCAGGATAGATTTAACTACCGGCAACGTTGATCTCTGGCAGCCTGTTTCCAATGCTTATACAGCAGTTGTTTACAGCGATGGAACTAATGTAATAGCCGGAGGAAATTTTACATTAATGAATGGTATGCATAAGAATTATATAGCTTCGGTAAACCTGACTACAAATAAGTTTACAACATGGAGCGCTGATGGTGTAGCATCATTTAATGTAAACAGTATTCAAAAAATATTACCTGTTGATTCAGATATTTTTGTAGGTGGAAACTTTAGTTATTATGACGGCTTTCATACCGTAAATAATTTGCTGACAATTAATAATATTACCGGAAATATTTCGCATCTTTTATCACAATATCCGCTTGGAACTGTTAGCCAGCTTGTTGTATATGATAATAAACTTATGGTGGGCGGCAGCTTTTCAAATTTTTATGATTTGAATACCTCTGCCAATGTTGGCCGCAACAATATTGCTGCTTATGATCAAACAAACTATTTGCTTTCATCATCGGTGTATGAAGCAAATAATAGTTTGAATGGAATGTTTACAGATATGGCAGGTAATCTTATAATCAGCGGTAATTTTTCTTTATTAAATTTTGTGAACAGGAACTATCTCGCAGCTATTAGTCTGAATACAAAAAAAGCGCTTTCATGGAATCCTTCACCGGATAATACAGTAAATGCTTTGGCAATAAATGGTACAACTTTATTTGTTGGCGGACAGTTTAAAAATATAGGTGGAAATGCCAGAAAATTCCTTGCATCTGTAAATGCAAAAAACGGAAATATAAATTCATGGAATGCAGATTGCGATTCAACTGTAAATGCAATGGCAATACGAAGTAATGTGTTGTATGTAGGCGGGTTATTTGCAAATGTAAAAGGCACAGCACGCATGCATGGCGCTGCTATTGCAACAACAGGCACCGGCGCCTTAAAACCCTGGAACCCTGCTACAGACGATGCAATAAATGCAATAAACACTACAGGTAATGTATATATTGGCGGTGATTTTACAAAAGTAAAAACCGCTACACGCAACTATCTTGCCCGCGTAAACTCCAATGGCAAAACAATTGGGTGGAACCCAAAACCAAGCAAAGCAATAGAGGCTTTTGCTGCAAACAGCAGCACTATTTTTATTGGCGGAAATAAATTTACTAAAATATCAGGCCAGCTAAGAAATGCTTTGGCTGCATATATTATAAGTAACAACTCCATTACATCGTTCGATGCTCAATTAAAATACAAGAATGCTGCACCACAGGTAAATGCGCTTGCACTTAATGGAAATACTTTATATATAGGCACCACTGCACTTGATGAAATAAATGGAGCAGCTCGCGGAAGATTAGCTGCCGCAGATATTACAAACAGCAATGCGATTGGGTTCAATCCTTTGCCTGATAGTACTGTGCTTACTTTAAGTGCAGGCAGCAATTATTTACTCGCCGGCGGATTATGGAATAGTTTAGGCAGCAACGTCTCGCCTGCTTATTTTGCTGTGTTTTCATTACAAGCTCAAATTGTAAAACCGCAAATAACTGTTGTAAATAATAATCAGCAAGATCATATTACAGCTTCAAATTATCAGATGCTTGTGTATCCAAATCCTGCAAAAAATATTGTAACAATAAACTTTCAAAAAGAGATAACTGATGCAAAAATTTCTCTTGTTGATATTGCAGGAAAAACAGTTTGGATAAAAAATAATTTTATTGGAAGTCAGCTTAATATCTCAGTAAAAGATCTTGCAGGCGGAACGTATTTTATAGTAGTTGAAAGCAAAGGAAAAAGTGAAAAATTAAAATTGATCATTCAATAAAAAACACGCTTTGTTATAAGCTTACAAGGTTCCTTCTTATTGCTTCAAGCGCCATGCCTGTACGGCTTTGTACATTTAGTTTTCTAAAAAGATTTTCGCGGTATCCATCTACAGTTCTTTCGGAAACGTGCATAGTAAATGCAATTTGTTTATACGTTGCATCGCTGCAGGCAAGCTGAAGAAATTCTTTTTCTCTATCAGACAAATGCAATTCATCTTCTTTTTGCTGATACTGTATTAATCGCCTGTAATTTATATTAGCGGCATCTGCATTGTAATACCCCTTGGTATAAATTTCATGCAATGCTTTATCAAGATCATCAGGATGAATATCTTTTAAAAGATATGCACAGCAACCGGCTTTAATCATGCTTACAATAGTTGCATCATCATCTTTCATAGATAATGCTACAAGTTTAATAGCAGGATATTTTTTTGTAAGATATTCTGCAGTTTCTCTTCCGTCCATCACAGGCATATTCACATCAATCAAAATAATATCAGGCTCTGTTTTTTTTAATTCAAGCTTATCAATAAGGTCTTTGCCGTTCATTGCTTCCACTACAATTGTAAAATCTTTTAAGCTGCTTATAAGCAGGCTGAGTGATTTTAAAAAAAGCTGGTGATCATCTGTTATGCCTAGTGTTATGCTCATTGTTTTAATAATTTTTACACTACAATTTTCAATTTTTCTTCTTCATTATAAAATAGTGTTTTACACATTTTTATAGGGGAAATTTCCAGTGCATTATTGCATAAATTCCCATTGCATATGCCTGTGCATATCTCTAATTTTATTCTCTTATGTAGCAATCAATAAGTTCACCCTAAACCTTTTTAAAATCATAAACTCAAATAATAATCCCCCAACAACTCCCTAAACCCTTTACTGTATTTATTTTCTTCATTCATAATTATTATTTCAGATTCATTGATTGCCGTTGCTAACCTACCCACACAAAGCATGATTCTGAAAAGGTCATGTTTTGGCGTTTGCTTTATAAAAACTTTTTCACGAATAAACAATTTGCTCTTTGCTAACAGCTCTTCAAAATATTTTGTACGATGAAACGGAAGCAGCACAAAAAAACTTCCATCATCT
>JBDTLW010000132.1:0-6096 GCA_039934575.1 Parafilimonas sp.
GAGGGATTTGCAAATGCGTGGTCAGCATCATATTCATAAGTAGTTATTTTTTTACCGGCTTGCTTCATATTTTCTTTAAATTCATCTATTACTGCAGGTGTTATCCACTTGTCTTTGTTGCCAAAAAATCCTATCACATCACAATGCAAAGTTTTTAGTTTACTTATATCTGTTTCCGGCATTCCATAATACATGATGCAACCAACTGCATTGCTGCCGCCTGCAATAGCAGATTGCAAACTCCATCCGCCGCCAAAGCACCATCCAATAGTAAATACTTTTGCTTTACTGCCGGCATAATTATAAGCGCCTTTAATAATATTCATCGCTCTTTCAGGTTTCACTGATTGCATTAGTTTACCTGCTTCTTCAGGTGTTGAAGCAACTTTATTATCATACATATCTATAGCAATTGCATTTACACCAAGATCATTACTTAGTTTTTCGGCTTCCTGTTTAATGTAATCATTCAATCCCCACCATTCATGCACCACAATAATATAATAATCACTTGGCTTATAGGCTTTCACCATCCATGCGTGTGCATCTGTACCATCGTCTGTTTTAAATGTTATGTCCTTACCGTTATCGCTATGATAAATAAATGGCAATGGTGCATCGTGGCTCATCATAAAACTTTTGTCATTAGCTAAGGAAGCAAATTGATCAGACGAAGGACAACAGGCTGCCATTTTCTTTTGTGCAAACAATGAAGCGCCGGTTATCATCAGCATAAAAAATAAAAGTAATTTTTGCATACATTAATTTTTTATAAAATTAAAAAATGATTTTTTAGCAGCGGATTTATTTTAAAACCAAAAAATAAATACGGCTTGAGATTTAATGAAGAAGCTTTTAAACCTGTAGCTTATGGCTTCTATCTTGTACTTTAAAAGATGCTTATTTAGCAAAATACTATTCGCCAAAGGTTGAAAAAAAAATTAAACCTTATTGCAGAATACATTTACTTTGTAATTCAAAGTACTTTTAAATTATAAAAATAAACGTTTATGACAACAAGTAAAAAATGGATTGAGCACTTTACCGGCAACTTAATGCAACAAAGAATTGACTGGAATTTGAAACCATCAATAACGCCGCAGCAGGTTTCCGTTATTATTCACTCTTTGCAGGCATGGCAATTAGGTGAAACCTCAGAAGGGCATCATTTAATACGCGCATCAACAATCTATGCAAAAAAAATTGCCGATGCAGATTACGTTGATGCAGTAAAACTTTTTATAAAAGAAGAACAAAAACATGGAAACAATCTGGGACTGTATATTGATCTGATTGGACAACCAAGAGTTAAAAAAGATTGGGGCGACACTTTATTCAGAAAAGTACGGTATTTGAATACGAGCATGGAAATATGGACACTTGCAGTAATTACTGTGGAAAGCACAGCGCAGATATTTTACCAGGCTTTGAAATGCGCAACCGGCTGTACTTTGCTGCAGCAAATTTGTTCAGATATATTGACAGATGAAGCATACCATATAGATTTTCAAACTGAAAGATTAGCGATGATATTTGATTCAAAATCTTTTGCCGGAAAAGTGCTGATGCGCAATGTTTATACTTTATTTTTTTTTTGTACTTCGCTTGTGGTATGGTTTGCACATAAAAAATTATTTCAGGCAGGCGGAATTAATTTTAAAAAATATTTGAAAAAGATGAAATTCAAATACATGAAAAAGATCAACAAAGCAACCTGTATTCAAATTAAAACAAATGGAGTTTTTCAGTTGATATCAAAAATGATATAACACATAAGTTTACAATGCTCCTGATAAAAATAAAAAGAACCGAAAACAGTTCATTTGATAAAATAATTTATAACCGGCAATCATCATTTCTTATATTTGAAGTACTAAATTTATTCTCTGAATTGAATGTCTCATGGCAGTAGAATTTAAAATAAAGATCACAAAGGAAATTATTGAACACTGCAAAAATTGCGGAGCTGAAAATAATAAACAGGAGCTTAGCAGAAATTGCGCTGTTGCATTTGCATTAAAAAATATGTTTCCGGATGTTTATGTAACCAATTTTTATATTTACCCTTTTGGTATCAATACTGAAGAAAGAAAAAATATAAAAATTATAATGCCTGTTATCGCGCAGCAGTTTATAAAATTATTTGATGGCTTCTATCTTATGCCTAACCTGCGGTTATTGCTTCCTGAATTTGAATTTACCATAGATATACCAGATGAAGCTATTGACCGCATCAATATTGATGAGATAAAAGACTTTATCAATAAAAGCAAAAACAGGAAACCTATTCAAACTTCTTCCCGTTAAAAAAAATTCTACTGCTTTAACTGTTTATGTTTTGTAACTGCTGCATAAACTTCTTTTATTGCTTCAATAACTGTATCAGGATCTTCAACATGAATATTGTGCCCGCTGTTCATATCAATTATATGTTTGCTATTGGAAGACAAATGTGCTAATGCTTCCTGCGCTTGTAATCTTTCTGTTTCAAGTTGTAAAGAATCTGGTCTTCCATCAAAGCCGCCTTTGCCACGCGTTAATACAATTAAAGGCATGTTGCCAAGCATGTAAACAGGTTCATCTGTATGCTTATATAAATTAGCTACATCTTCAGGCGACCAATCCATTTCAGCTTGCACTGCCGGTATAAATTTCGGTTGCGATTGCGCCCATATCTGCATTTTCTGAACACTATCCGGAAGCTTATTAAACAGCGGGTCAATTTCTGTATTTAATGTTATTGCCTGTGTTGATGTATCTGCCTGCGCTGTAAAAAAAGTTTGCGGCTCAGGCAGGGTTCTTCCTTGTGCAAAACTTCTTATGAGCTGAGGCGTATCACCACCCATAAAAATTCTTTGATTTTCCTGGATAGCTTCTACTAAAACTATTCCCATAACTTCTTTTGGATAATACCTTGCAAATGCGCGAACAATAAAACCACCGAATGATTGCCCTACCAAAATATACGGTGGTTTTATACCGGCATTCATTAATGCTGTATGCAACTCAAAACAAATTTGTTTACTTGTTCTCGGCATTGGTCCAGGTTCGCTCCATGCATATCCCGCTCTGTCATAAGAAACTGTTTTAGTAAACTTCGCAACTTCCGGTTGTACCAATGTCCATATAAAAGAAAAGTCGGCGGTTCCGTTTTCAAATATCACCGTTGGCGTACCATTGCCTTGTATATTCAAATGAAGTTTATGACCGCCTGCATCAACCAATATTCCAGGAAATGACTCAGCAAGGTTTAATGTGTTTTCATTTTGATTTTGTGAAAAAACAAACTGTACAAAAAGCAAAGAGGTTATCAGTAAAAAATTTTTTTTATTCATTGTAATTCGTTTAATGTCGAACGTTATTAATCAAATAATGTTACTCAAATTCATAAGCTGAATTATTTTCTCTGCGCCTGCCATTCATTCAGCAGCATTTCCCATTTATTGGCTGCTGTTTCTGTTTGTATCAATTTATTATTTTGATAGACTTCGCTTAGTTTATCCGGCATGTTTTTCTGAAGCCAATCTAAAGCAGGTTGCAAAAAAGGTTTAAAAGAAAGATTAGTTGAATCAGGTATATATACCGTTTCTTCTATCAGGTTATTTGAATTAAAAATAAATGTTTCCCTTCCTTTCCATCCGGGAAAATGGATTGCTTTTGAGATATCATTTTGCTCATTGAATTCAACTTCCCAAACGCTGTCATGAAAAGAATAATTTATGATTGTTATCTCCGGATGTAACTGACCATCCCAGTTTTTAAAAGACAATAATATTTCAGATTTATTTTTGCAAATACCCTTTTTGTTTATAAAAAATGAGTGGTAATTTTCTGCCATATACTTTGATTTTTCAGCAGTATCAGAAGCATTCAGATAACCATTGATGTTATTCAAATACACCTTGTTGATGCAGGAATGTGCCGGCACCCAAACTAACACCCAGAAAATAAGGATATTATTTTTCATAGCATTTATTAAACCTGAAAAAACGCGAAACAGTTGTTGCTGATTCTGATGCAAGAATAAACTGGTTCAAAAACTTTTAATTGGCGAAAATTGATTTTTTCGTTGCACGAAAAGTTAAAGCTGCGCGAAAGATTTTCAAAGCTTAATTCGCTGAAACAACCATTCTCAAAAATTATACACCGTTAATCATGTTTGTTTAAGTAAGATTGCTGATTGTAATTATCTTATCAGCAAAACAGCATGTATGCAGTTGGGGAAAAACTTTTTTATCATGAATAATTTTCCTGATTTTCATGAATCACGTTTTGATATTAATGAATACAATAAGACTTTTGAAACAAAGAATGTAATTATACACGCTTCCGCAAAAAATGTTTCTTACGCCAATCATTGGGGACCGCTTTCAATGAAGTGTACAATAAAAGGCGCAGAACATTACCAGTGCAACAACAGGTTTTACAGCGTAGATGAAAATTGTTATCTCATCCTGAATAATGGCCAGTATTATTCAAGCTATATTTATTCAGATACAGCAACAGAATCTTTCACAATAAATTTTTCAACTGAACTGCTGCAATGTGTATTGAAAAGTTTTTCCAATAACCCCGATGAAATTTTTGAACTCAAATATTTTGAATTTATTGAAAAGATATACCAGCATGATCCCCGTACACAATCGTTGTTAAAAATATTATACAAAGAAGCTGCACAACAAAAGCCTGATATACTTTTTATAACAGAGAAGTATTACAGCTTATTGGAAAATTTACTTTTACAACAAATAGATGTGAAAGAAGAAATAAAAAAAATAGATGCAGTAAAATACTCAACACAACTGGAATTATATAAGCGTCTTCATTATGCAAAAGATTTCATTCATTCATGCTATATGAATGCAATAACCATTGATACACTTGCTTCCGTTTCCTGTTTGAACACAGCTTATTTTCTGCGCGAGTTTAAAAAATATTTTGGCATTACACCGCATCAATACATAATGCAACGCCGGCTGAATGCTGCTAAAAAATTATTAGAAACAACATCAAACAGTATTGCTGAAATTTGCTTTGCTGTTGGATATGAAGACGTAAATTCTTTCAGCAAATTGTTTAAGAAAAATTTTCAAACCACACCGTTGGCATACCAGTCAGGCAAAACAAAAAAGTCATTTTTCACCAGTTGAGTATATGTAGTTTGATATATTCTTGATTAATTTTTAATAAACAAAATCAATTGCATGTTTAAGCATAAAATGAAAATCTCTCTTTTTATTTTCGCAATCGTATTTTTTATTTCGGATACAAACAGTCAGCAATTAGCCAACAATACTTTTCAAACTGCAGACTCATTTTATTTTGCAAGCGATTGGAAAAATGCTGAAAAATTATATACACAACTATTAAAAGACACATCAACCAACAGTGTAGAATGGCAAAGGCTTGGATTTACTTATTACAATCTTGGAAAGCCTGATGATGCATTGGTAAAATATGCGAAAGCCGAAAAAAATGATCCCCCTGTTGCCATGCAACCGTATTTGTTTTCAAGAATGGCTAAAGTTTACGGCATAAAAAACGACAATAAAAAAACAGTAGAATATTTGCAAAAAGCAGTAGATGCAGGATACTTTAATTTAAAAGAATTAGATACCGCAAAAGAGTTTTTATCAATTCAAAGCAATGCAGATTTTAAAGAGTTAAGAACAAAAATTTATAATGGTTTATATCCTTGCCATACAAATGCACAGGCAAGAGAATTTGATTTTTGGGCAGGCGAATGGGATGTGTTTGTAACAGGAACAAAGAACTATGCAGGTCATAGTCTTGTGCAAATAATATCTGAAGGTTGTGCATTGCTTGAAAATTGGGATAGCCCTAACAGCAGTGGTAAGAGTATAAATTTTATTGACCCGAATACAAACAAATGGAAGCAATCATGGGCAGGCTCTTATGCAAACGGTAACCAGGAATTTGTGAATGGAGAATACAAAGACAGCGCTATGCGTTTTGAATACGAAACAAAAGATGCAAAGGGCAATAAAATAATTGGAAGGTTTATTTTCTACAACGAGGCACCAAACCAGGTTCGCCAATTCAATGAGATGTCAAATGATGATGGAAAAACATGGA
>JBDTLW010000133.1:0-6094 GCA_039934575.1 Parafilimonas sp.
AATTGTAAAGTTCAGGGTTAAAGAAAATTTACAAAGACAGAAACAAAAAGCGGATGATAATTTTCTTCCCTTACTTGCTGCGCCTGCAAAACGTGCCTTAGAAAATGCTGGCATTAATACTTTACAGAAACTTTCAGGATATTCAGAAGCAGAGATTTTAAAACTTCATGGCATCGGATATTCCTCCATTCCAAAGCTGCGGGCTGCTTTAGAAAAGGAACGGTTATCGTTTAAAAATAAATTTTACCTGTAATAAGGATGGATCATCCAATACACAACAGGTCCTGAAATAGTAACATAAAACCAAAGTGGCCAGGTAATGTGTGCAAGTTTTTTATGTTTTGGAAACTCTGCAATTAAGGCACGGTAAGCGGTAAATAAAATGAACGGTAAAATAATAGCCGCTAAAAAAATATGCGATAATAAAATGATAAGATATATAGTTCTTGTTCCAACTACTGCAAGCTTTTCTGCATCACTCAAAACTCCATCATGATTTGCATCGCCATAAATAGCTTCGCCTGCAAGTAAATGATGTGCAATATATGATACAAGAAATACAACGGATAAAACAAGCGCGATAAGCATGATGCGCTTATGCAAAAGATATTTTTTATTTTTTACTGCTATCAGCGCAAGCACAAGCAGCACTGCAATTATTGAATTAATAATGGCATTTGCAAGCGCAAAAATGTGTACGTTAAAACCTAAGTTAATATTAAATTTCACTTTAGTTAAAAAACTAACGGCGGCAAATATTACAAATGAAAAAACAATAATGAGCAGCGTTGCCTGTTTATCATTTTTGTGCAAAACCGGTTGCAGCAGATCATTCATATAATTTCTTTTTGCGGAAGATAAGACGTGTTGCTATAACTGTTGCCACTATGGCAATGAAAAAAAATACTACAAGTAAAACAGGATCGAAAGGAGGGTCTTCAGGATTATTATCTGTTGCAAGCATTAGTAAACCGATGTCTTTAGATAATTTATCAAGAGAGTTGGAATCAGTGCCATCATAAAAACCGCGTACATTAAAATTCTTATCAATCAATACAAATCTTGTTGTATGTACAAAATCCGGATTAACAGGTACTGTATCAAACTTATCAACCTTTAATTCCTGGAAGGCATAATTGTAAATTGAATCGCGGTTACCTGTCAGCAGCCACCAATTACCGGGGTCTATTTGATAATGATCAGCATATTTTTTTAAGCGTGCAACAGAATCTGTTTCCGGATCAACACTAAAAGAAATAAATTGTACAATGGATGAATCAGGTGCTGACATTTCATCGCCGCCTTTGGCAAAAGATTCCTGCATTTTGCGCATGTTTGCGGTAATGGTAGGGCAAGTAGAACGGCAGGATGTAAAGAAGAAATCCATTACAATCAGTTTGCCTTTTAAATCATTCAGGCTTACTGTATCGCCTAATTGATTAATCAAATGAAAATCAGCAACACGATGCCAAACTGTATCATCAACCATTTTTCCGTTTTCAACATGATTGATAACGGTATCTGGCAAATAATGGCTGGGCATTATTGTTGCATGATCGCTTGCCTGCTTTAGCCATAGATAACTTGCAAATGGTATAAGCACTGCTATTGTAATTGCCAATAAAGCTCTTTTGTTCATTATAAAGAAAAATTTTTGAATGCCTGGTCAACAAATAAAAAAACCACTGCAAAGGTGCAATGGTTAGGTAATTAATATCATGTGTTTCACAAAACTTTTATTCGAGCTTGTGTGTATTTTCTTCTTTTTGTGCAGGCATTTTTTCCATGCTGCGTTCTTTGTGATCTCTGTCCCACGTATTCTTGTCATTCTTAAATGAATTACCATCAGCAAGGAATGCAAGAATAAACCAAATAAATAAACATAAGGGGATGCAAACCGTCATGATAAGATTTCTTAGCTCATGGCGCAGATGCATAAAATAACCTACAATGTAAAAAGCCTTGGCAAGCATAAAGATGATGATAACACCTTTTATAAAATGCCTTGTAAGGTCGTTTGTTATTTCCATTAAAGTAAATCCAAGTGCAAGCTCAATCAAAGTAAAAACAGAAAGAATTATTGTAACTCTCCATATTTCTTTTCTTCCTCCGCCTACATGCTGTTCATTTGCTATAGATGCTAAAGTATGATCCATTAATAAAAATATTTAAATAAGATAAAAACAAGTGAATACAAATACCCAAACAAGGTCAACAAAATGCCAGTATAAGCCGGCTTTTTCAACCATCAGATAATGACCTCTTCTGTCAAACGTTCCTCTTAATACCATTATAAGCATAATAATATTTATAACAAGACCCGAGAATACATGGAAGCCATGAAAACCTGTGATAGTAAAAAAGAAGTTAGTAAAGTTTGTAGTGCTTATGGTTCCGTCTGCATTGGGAAAAGGATTTCTGCCCCACCATGCACCTTCCATATATAAATGTGTCCATTCCCATGCCTGTGAACCTAAAAATATAAGACCTCCGATAATTGTAAGGATAAGATATTTTGCAACTCCTTTCCTGTTCATATTATGCCCTTCATGTACCGCAAGCACCATGGTTACAGAACTGATAATAAGAACAAATGTCATAAAGCTTACATACACCAGCGGAAAACCGCCGCCTATAAAAGGAGCTTTATCAAAAACATTATTTGGATTTGGCCAGCCATTGGTAGCAAACCTTGTGGTGCCATAGGCAATAAGCAATGCCCCGAAAGTAAAAGCATCACTCATTAAAAAATACCACATCATCAATTTGCCATACTCAACATTAAAGGGGCTTCTTCCGCCCTTCCACATTCCGGTAGGTGTTGTAACAGTTGTAGTCATGTGTATTTAAAACTTGTATAGCGACAAAGGTATTGGCTAAGTTTTAAAAAAACTTAATTCGTTAATTTTTTTTCTACAGCCATTTTAAAAAAATAAAAAGATATATCCAGAGGATATCCACAAAATGCCAGTAAATACTTACCAGTTCTACTGTAATTGTGTTATATGTTTTTATTTTTCTGCGGTAAGCTCTGAAGAAAACTATAAGCAGTGCAATTACTCCGCCTGCAACGTGCAGTGCATGCAAACCAACAATTACGCCAAGAAATGATGCTGAAGGATTACTGCCTGCACCAAATATCTGCACACCATGATCATATAAATAAGTAAACCCGGTGTATTGCAGTACCGCAAATAAAACGCCCAGTATAGCTGTAACAGTGATAAGGCTGCGATAGCGTTTCATTTCTCTTGCAATAAAAGATTTAAACGCAAGATGCATGGTGAGACTGCTGAATAAAATAACTCCGGTAGAAACCCAAAACACAGGCGGTATATCAAACTCAAGCCAGTTTGCGCCGGCTTTGCGCACAATGTATGCACTGGTTAAACCGGCAAACATCATTATAATACTTCCTATTGCAACCCAAAGTATAAACTTATGCGGGTGAATTTTTTTTCGCTCATCGCTAATTAAAATGGACATCTGATTGCGTATTAATAAAAGTTCAAAACAATAATTTTATAAGCGGTGCAAAACTAAGGCATCGCAAACTTTATTGTGTATTAAAGATGTGTTGAAATTATTTTGTATAATAATTTTATAGAAGATATAAATGATTATTGCTTTTTTTGGGGAAAAGTAATTATAGTTCACTTTGATAAAAACAGTTTTGATTTCAGAGTTTTAAAAAAGTCTAATTATCCAGCATTCTTTCCCTTATATATTTAACCGGTGAACTTCCATAGCTAAGGAATTTTTCATGAAAGTCTTTCAGTTTAAACTTATCACCTTCTTTCTTTTTGTATTCATCACGCAAAGAGAATATGGCGGAAGATCCGGCATAATAAGAACATAACTGCACCTGCGAAACAGTAGCCCTGTGATATTTTTCTTCAGCCTGTGCTGCTGTTTGAAAACAATCATGTACCATTAAGTGCATAATAGAATCTTTTGAAATATTGAGGCATTGCATATCATAATCAATCAGCACATTTGCTAATTCACGCAGCTTCCATTTATCATGTATCAATAACATTTCAGGTGCATGATTTCCCCAACCGTTTTCAAGCATCATCGTTTCGGTATATACAGCCCAGCCTTCAATCATAGCACCATTTTGAAAAACGGAACGTATAATATCCGGCGATTTTTGGTTGTTGTAAACCCCTTGCAAACAATGCCCTGGCATGGCTTCATGAATGGCAAGCATTTGAAGCGAATAATCATTGTATTCACGCAGGCTGCTTTCAACCTGAGCCGCAGGCAGCTTGCTAAGATCTTCTACGTTGAAATATGTATCGCCCTGTTTTTGATATGGCGGGGTAAACTCAGCGCTGGCAAGGGTCACGCCTGCTTCATACGCTGGCATTGTTCTTGCAATTACCGGGTAAGTTGTATCAAAATCAAAGAGGTCTTTTTGTATAATGAATTTTTCAAGCGCATGCACAAGATTTTTGCAGGTATCTAAAATATGCGCCGGGTTTGCATGATGCAATGATATCTTATCAATCACTGCCTGTATCAGCGCTATGCTGTCTGCAGGTTTTGGCGAAGTTTCATATTTACTCCAAAGATCATTGGCAGTGTTGTACATTTCTTTTATATAATGATCTTTATCCGCCAGCGCTTTGCTGTATATTTCTTCAGGTGTAAAATCTGTTTGCAGATCATACTTAAATTTTTGTGCGAAGAGTTCTTTACCAATAGCAAAATTTCTAAAGGAACTATTTTTATCGTCAAGTATTTTTTGTAAAGCATCTGTATAATTTTTTATACTTTTTACAGTAAGTGCAACATGCGCATGGAGCGTATCTTTTTCTGCTGCACTTAAATGAGAAGCATTAATAGAATCTGTAAGTGATGAACCAAATACATCTAATCCTCCTAAATTCTGTTGTATGGCAAGAGCTGTGTATTCACGTGTAGGTTTATATAAATTATGAAATGCCGCAGCATAATAATCATCCGCATGTGCAATATGTTTTGATAAAATACGCAGCCTTTCATCCAGCGGCGCGTAAGGCTGATTAATGATATAATAACATTCTCCATTCAGGTTATATTCAGAAGGATCCCATTGATGAATTTTAAAAGTATCATTGTACCAGATATTACTTTGAAGAGTGTTCTCTATTATATCGAAAGTGATTTTATTGTTGTCATTAAGCTGCTTATAATTGATTGCATGCAAACTGTCTAACCATTGTTTTGAAAAAAAAATGTCATCTGCAAAAGAAGTGCTGTCTGGTATTACAAGCTCATCATAATATTTACCATAGCCTGTAAAAATGGAAACAGATGGATTGTGTTTCCAGTATGCATCCATAAATACAGGTTCAAACTGTTTAAAATTGCTGTCTTCATTATTGGCAGCAGCTTGATTGCTGTTACTATTACATGATTGGATTAAAAAGAACATTATAAATATGCATACGCCGCTTAAAGCTTTCATAAAACAGTTTTTAAGTGAACAGAATAAATTAATGAAGCTAAATTATATCTTATTAAAATGAAAATATTAAAACTAATAAGTACAGAATTCTAAAAGAATAAGATGATTAAAATTATAAGAATATTTATGCAATTCACTACATCATATCTTTTAAATAAACCAGTTTTTAACTTCACCATTTTATTAAAGCAACGTACCTTCAACCTTTTAAATTTGTTCATGCAATTCTCTTCTTCTCTTCTTGAAAATGCCGTTAACGAGTTTGCCAAACTTCCGGGTATTGGTAAGAAAACAGCGTTGCGTATGGTGCTGCATCTTTTAAAACAAGATGAAGAAACTACAGAAAATTTTAGTGAGACAATTGCGCGTATGCGGCGCGATATAAAATTTTGCCAGCGTTGTCACAACGTAAGCGATGCGGATATTTGTTCTATTTGTTCCAACTCAATGCGTAACCAAAACGTGATATGTGTTGTAGAAACTTTACGTGATGTAATTGCTATTGAAAACACGCAGCAATTCAGTGGCACATATCATATTCTTGGCGGTGTAATTTCTCCTTTAGATGGAATTGGTCCTGATCAGTTGCAGATTGAATCGCTTATTCAGCGTATTAAAAAAGAACAAACTGAAGAGTTG
>JBDTLW010000134.1:0-6094 GCA_039934575.1 Parafilimonas sp.
CCCTCAAAAAATAATTGATAAAATCTTTCAACCATTCTTCACTACAAAGCCAACCGGGCAGGGAACGGGCTTAGGTTTGAGTTTAACTTATGATATTATCAAAGCACATAATGGTGAAATAAAAGTTGAAACAAAAGAAGGAGGAGGAAGTAATTTTATAATTCAATTACCAACAACTGCATAATGAAAACATTTCTCTGCAAAACATGCGTGTTAATTGTCTTCGGTGTTTTTTCTATTAGTGGATATGGACAAAGCGATTCTTTAAAGATTGATTCTTTAAAGAACGTCTTATTAACGCAGAAAGAAGATACGAATAAAGTAAATACATTGAATGAGTTAGGTAAAACCTTTTTTTATAAAAGCGATAATAAGAGTGTAGCTCAATACACAAATGAAGCATTAACGCTCGCTGAAAAATTGAATTATAATAAAGGACTGTCAATTGCTTATAGAACAAAAGCACGGAATAGCAGCAATTCTGAAGAAATGCTGCATTTTTTTAATCTCTCTATTTCATTTGCAAAAGAATCGAAAGATTCATCAGAAATTTATTGGAGTTACTTTACTAAAGGTGACTTATGCAGAAGTAGTGAAAATTTTACTGAAGCATTAAGTAGTTATTTAGAAGCACTTAAGATAGCCGAGTTAACAAGAGATAAGAATAACATGGCATTAGCTTATGACGGAATTGCCGCCGTTTATTTACTCCTTGGTAACGATGCAGAAGTTTTAAAAAATTACACAGCTGCACTTAAGCTATTTACTCAATTAAAATCCTTTGAAGATATAGCCTCTTGCTATTTGGGTATAGGCAATAATTATTATAATAAAGGAGATTACAACACAGCCCTATACAATTTAAATCAAGGATTAATTAATATCGAACAGGCTGGCTCAAAAGTTCACCCTGGTTTTGATATTAAGGGCTGGATATTATTAAATATAGGCAGGTGCCATGAAATGCTTGTAGCACCGGGAATAACTGGCAAAAGTTTCACTAAGGAAGAGGTTGCAAGGCGATATATCGAAGCTGAGAACAATTACAAAGCAGCTGAAGTGTTCGCACGAAAAGACTGGAATCTTTTCTTATGGTCGGACGTGTTTTTAAACCTTGGAAATCTCTGTTTAAAAACAAATAGGGTTATGGCTTCAAAACCTTATTTAGATTCAGCTTTGCAGTTATTTCAAATCCTGAATTCTAAAGATGGGCTTCAGAAAATTTATTTAAAGTATAGCTTATATGACAGTGCTACGGGTAATTATAAAAAAGCATACGAGGATCATAAATTGTACATGCAATACTTTAAAGAAATACAAAGTGATAGCAGCATTCAGAAAACGACCCAATTACAGGCTCAATATAATTTTGATAAAAAAGAAACTCTTGCCAAAGTGGCTCAGGATAAAAAAGATGCAGATGCAAAGCGAATTAAAAATCAACAATACTTTGCCATTGGTGCATTAGGTATTGTTGTATTAGCAGTTGTAATTATTGCACTAATTCAATATCGAAATAACAAACATAAACAACAAGCAAACCTTGCTTTGCAGCATCAAAAAGAAAAAGTAGAAAGTACTTTAACTGAATTAAAAGCAACGCAAACGCAATTGATTCAATCGGAGAAGATGGCAAGTTTAGGGGAGCTCACAGCAGGGATTGCACACGAGATTCAGAACCCGTTGAATTTTGTAAATAATTTTTCTGAGGTAAATACAGAATTGATTGATGAAGCCGGGCAGGAAATAGATAAAGGAAATATTGATGAAGTAAAAATAATTCTCAATGACATTAAAGAGAACGAACAAAAAATAAATCATCACGGCAAACGTGCAGATGCCATTGTAAAAGGCATGTTGCAACACTCACAAAAAAGTAAAGGTGTAAAAGAACCAACAGATATAAATGCGTTATGTGATGAATATTTACGATTAAGTTATCATGGCTTAAAAGCAAAAGACAAAGACTTTAATGCAACACTGAAAACTGATTTTGATTCTTCACTAGAAAAAATAAACATCATACCGCAAGACATTGGAAGAGTGTTGTTGAATTTATATAACAATGCATTTTACGCAGTTAATGAAAAGAAAAAAACTGCTGATGAAACATATCAGCCAGTAGTTACAGTTACTACGAAGCGTTCTTCTCTCTCTCCTTTGGAGAACTTGTCCCGGGAATTCGGGAGGGGCAGGAGTGAGGTCGAAATACGAATAGGCGACAACGGCAATGGGATCCCTCAAAAAATAATTGATAAAATCTTTCAACCATTCTTCACTACAAAACCAACAGGCGAAGGAACAGGATTGGGGTTGAGTTTGAGTTATGATATTGTAAAAGCCCATGGCGGGGAAATAAAAGTGGAAAGTAAAGAGGGTGGAGGGAGTGAGTTTATTATCACGTTTCCACCAAAGTAAAACAAATAAAGAAATTTTATTTTTAAGCACTAATAAAATGGTTAAAATCAGCAATGCGAAAAATACATTTCCTGCTGGATAATTAAATGACTTTTTGGTCATTTATTACTGCCTGCTTTTATATCTTTGCAGATAAATCAAAAACGGAGAATGTTTTCTAAAAAGTGCGAGTACGCTATAAGGGCACTTATTTTTATTGCAAGAAAATCAAAAGAAGGTTTGAAAGTTGGTATTAAAGAAATAGCTAAAAGTATTGATGCACCGGAACAGTTTATGGCTAAAATTTTACACGAGTTAACCGGGCACAACCTGGTTCAATCTTTAAAAGGGCCAACAGGTGGTTTTTATCTTGAAAAAAAATCTTTCAATATATCATTAGCTGCAATAGTTAAAGCTATAGATGGCGATAAGCTATTTACGGGCTGCGGCTTAGGGCTTTCAAGTTGCTCAGAAAAAAAGCCATGCCCAATACATAATGAATTTAAAAAAATACGCACAAATATTTACGATCTGTTGCAGGCATCAAAGCTGGGAGACCTGCAGGAGCAGCTTGAAAAGAAAGTGGCCTGGTTAGCGCAACGATAAGTTTAAAATTATAGAATGATGAATGTAAAGCATGATATAGAAAATCTGGATGATATAAAATTATTGGTAAATAGTTTTTACGATAAGGTAAGAGAGGATGATATGTTAGCCCCTGTTTTTAATGAACGTATTAAAGGCGGATGGCCGCAACATTTAAAAAAGATGTACACTTTTTGGCAAACTGTTTTATTGGATGAACATACTTATTTCGGAGCGCCGTTTCCGCCCCATGCCTGCTTGCCTGTAGAGCATATTCATTTTCAAAAATGGCTTGAATTATTTCATGCAACTATAGAAGAATCTTTCGCCGGCGAAAAGGCAGAAGAGGCGCAATGGCGTGCTAATAAAATGGCTGAAATGTTTGAGCTAAAAATTGGTCATTACAAAAATCAGAGTATTAAACCGTTGATATAATGATACCGCAATTTATATTTAATTATGCTGGCATGGCATTTATATAAATTGCCTTTTATTGTATAAATCTACACGCAGTATAAATTAAATGCCCGTGTTAGCAGTATGCAAAAAATTCAGAAATAGTATTTGAAAAAATACATGCGCTGCAGAATATTCAGCATAAACGCAGATATAAAATTTACTTCTGCAATAAAGATGATAGCAGTAATGTATTCATGGTTAAACAAACGCATTAAAAATGCCGGGAGAAAAACAAGCGATACATTTTACTGCTTTTTGTGATGGCGAAAAGTATGAACTGGAAACTTATGCGCATGAATACCGCAACCTGATGATTTTATTATACGATAAAATTTTTATTGAAGGTTTTGGAGAGTGCGGAGGAATGGGCAGATGCGGCACCTGCCTTGTAAAAATTACAGGATCAAAAGCTGTAAATACTTTTAACAGAAATGAAGAAAGCACCTTACATAAAACAGGTATTGCAGTTACCAACATGCATCTTGCCTGCCAGGTATTGGTTGATGAAAACCTGGAAAATATAAACATAGAAATTATGGGCGCAGAGATATAAGCGGATAAGCTTTTAAATGTAAAAAAATGACAGCGCCCGAAACAAGAATTCAAAAAATTTAATAGAGAAACTTATAGTGATGAAATGTTTTCTTCAAATTTTATTTCAGCAGTATTTGCCATAACAGCAATGGCTGCAAAATTGCTGTGAATAAATAATGAATGCGTTTTGCCTGCCGGAATAATTATAGGTTTACCTGCTTTTAATTCAAGGCCATCTTTCCCAAATGTAATTGTTGCCTCACCTTCCTCCACTATGATTGCAACTTCACTTGTTGAATGGTGATCTGGCATTTGCATACCGGCCTTAGCTGTAATTCTATAGGTCTTTAAATTCCCTTCCTGCTTAATTAACTTCATTTCAGGCCTTGCAATCGTTTCCATTCTTTAATGCGTTATCATAAGAAAAAGTGCTATTGCAATTATTAAAATATCAACAATTACGCTTCCTAAAAGCACCGGAATAGTAATTTTTGTAGGCATAGCTGAAAGGTTTACAATTTCAGTAATTACAAAAGCAAGTATGCAGGGAAGCCATAACACAAGCGAGTTTCCGCTAAACGCAATGCATATAATAGTGATTGGTGCAAGTATGCAGCCATGTACAAATAAAGAAATACCAACCCATCCAAATTTGTATTCTTCCTGCCCTTCTGCATATTTAAAAAGTCTTTGCAGCAGCGAGCTTTTTGGTAAGTTTGCATGATGTGCAAATGCAATGTGAGGCTTTAATGATTTATCAGAATTCAACCTCACTTTTCTTTCTTCAGCTTTAAAAAGTACCGTATTCATAATCGAAATTTTATATTGCAAAGGAATAAATTATTGCACCCTTTATTTATGACATACATCATATAAAAAATGATAGACTACGAACTTCTTATTCAGGCAGGCGCCGTTATACGCAAGTATAAAAAAGGAGAATTTATTGTAAAGGAAGAGGAGAAGGCAAGATTTTATTTTCAGGTTGTTTCAGGTGAAGTAAAAATGATAAACACCGATGATAAAGGACATGAATTTATACAAGGTATTTTTAATGCAGGAGAGAGTTTTGCAGAGCCACCTTTATTTATTGATTCTGCTTATCCCGCATCAGCCTTAGCATTGGCAGATAGCGAAGTATTTGTGTTGGCAAAAGCTAAACTGCTAAAGTTGCTTGCACAAAATTTTAATTTACAAATGCATATAATTAAAACTCTTTCAGAAAGATTATATTTTAAATCAATTATAGGAAGAGAGATCAGTTTGTACGATGCAGGTCATCGCATTATTACCTTAATTGATTTTCTGAAACAAAGAGATGGTTTTGAAAACGAGATATATCCGGTTACACTCACCCGCCAGCAAATTGCAGATCTTACCGGATTACGTGTTGAAACTGTTATACGCGCAATACATAATTTAGTAAAAAAAGAATTGATTCAAAAGGGCAGAAAAATTTACAGGAAATAATATTTTGTGTACCTGTTTCATCGGGAATAGTTCTTTCTACTCCAGGTTTTAATTTTTAACGTCAGGGCATTTGTGCATAACATGACGATGCCAAAAGTATTCACATAGCAGAAATCAATTTAACTCAACAACTGATACCGAAAATGGCTTCAATATTATTTCCGTATCATTCAATTTTTCTGAAGTATATGGACTTTCGCCAGTGCCCGCATCAACATAATTTATTGTTGCATCTTTTGCATCTGCAGGTAATTTTATTTTTACTTCTTTATTGCGTGGATTGATAAATAAAATTCTTTTCCCTTTTGATGTAATGAAAGCCTGCACCATAATATTTCCGCCGCTTACAGACGTTTCAACTAATTTATCACCTGGCTTAAAATTATCTTTTATCATTTTTAATATCCAGTAGCGCGCATTTGGTTTTCCATTTTTCCAATCCATCATACTTACATCAGGAAACTGCGAAGGATAACCAACCAACTGTGATTCACCCGCCACATCAATACCAATCTTTGTTAACTCAAGAAAAATATATGCATACATTGCGCCGGATAAATTCCAGTAATTATCCGGAATATCATCACCATTTGCACCGATGATCGTTCCTATTTCATTAATGGTAGTAATTGTTTTCGGCGAAAGTCTT
>JBDTLW010000135.1:0-6088 GCA_039934575.1 Parafilimonas sp.
ATCTGTATCAGATGATAAAAATTTCTTAATGAGTTCGGATGAAATTATTGAAAACAACAATGAATTTAAGGCGGATGGAATATGGCAAATAGTTCCGGGTTATAAGGGCTGCAGAACCGAACACTATAATTTTAATGCAGGATTATTCAGGCTGAAGGCGCTTAAGCCTTTTGTGAAAATGATTGAACTAAAATTAGTAATGCCTTCTAAAAAGAATATCGTTTCTGATAAAAGAAATGTTCCGTTAAATAATAAATTTCAGGATGCAGATTCTAAAATAATTTCAGCGCATACTGCATTCAGCAATGCGGAAAGTATGGCTTTGTTTTTAGATTCTCTCAGGCAACTTTCAGGTAAGAAACCTGTTGGCATCAAGGTTTGTATAAAAGATGAAAAAGATAAAAAAGAATTTCATGAAATATGTTATGCCTTTCGCAAAACAGTAATAATACCTGATTATATAGTTATAGAGGATAATAAATGGGAAAATGATTACTTATTTAATTTTTCCCAAACCGCCTGCATGTCTTTGTATGAGGGTTTGTTATTTGTTTCAAAAACTTTAGAAATGTATGGATTAGAAAAGCAGGTTAAAATAATCGCTGCTACATCAATTTACACAGCCTTTGATGTTTTAAAATTACACGCATTGGGAGCAGACGCAATCAGGATGCAAAATTGTACGTTGGCAGATGATGATAAAGAAAATCAACCTTTTGAATACACAGATAATTTGCGTAATAAAATAATAAGAAACACCACGGAGATAATGAAAGCTTGCGGTTACACAAACTTTAAGGATATTACCTTAACTTCTTTATTGCAAAGGTTTGATTTTTTACAATACAGGGGTTTTAGTAAGATAGATGATCATAAAGCTTCGATTGACATAAAAAGAAAACCTTTTCACATTCAAAAGATTTCATAATTAAGAAGGGAAATTTATGCAGCGCGCAACCCGTTATGCATCTTTTAAACATCCAGATTATTCCTGAATTCCTCCGCAGTATTTCTTTCAAAAAGATTTTATTTGAAAGGCCTGAAGAGTTTATAAAAAATAGAAGATATGCCATACCCGAAAGCAAGTAATAACTTTACTGTATGGATTCATTAAACAGTATTTCAGAATTTCAATCTTCACCGGAGCTGAAAGAAAAATTATATGAGTATAGTGTTGTTAAAAACTTTTCGGCAGGTGATATTATTTTAAATGAAAACGCTAATATCCGCACCATTCCTATTGTTACCAAAGGAAGCATGAAAGTGATGCGTACTGATGAAGAAGGCAAAGAAATTTTATTGTATTATATAAAGGCTGGTGAAAGCTGCATCATGTCGTTTCTTGGCGGTATGCACCAGGAAACCAGCAAGGTAAAAGCTGTAGTGGAAGAAGATACTGAAATACTTTTTTTACCAACGGAAAAGGTAAGCCTGTTCATTAAAGAATATCCGGAATGGCTTGATTATATTTTTCGTTTGTATCATAAACGATTTGAAGAATTACTGGAAGTTGTAAATGCTGTTGCTTTCAAAAAAATGGATGAACGCCTTCTTTCTTTTATAAAAAAGAAATGCGAAAATGCCAACTCCGATACGCTCAATTTAACCCACGAGCAAATAGCCAATGAGCTGGGAACCGCCAGGGTGGTGGTTTCCAGGCTTCTGAAACAAATGGAAGATGAAGGACTTGTAAAACTTGGCAGAAATAAAATTTCTCTTGTGTAACATAAGTAACCGTACACGCATTTGTATTGATTGAACTTTGCATTATCAATAAAAAATAATACAAAAGCAATTAATATGTCTTACTATTTTTCAAAAACTATCGAAGATGATTTTGATTCAGCGCTTGCAAAAGTTACGGAAGAACTGAAGCGGGAAGGCTTTGGAATTCTTACAGAAATTGATGTGAAAGAAACTTTTAAAAAGAAGCTGGATGTTGATTTCAGAAGATACAAAATTCTGGGTGCATGCAATCCAAACTTTGCTTACCAGGCTTTGCAGGCAGAAGATAAAATAGGAACCATGCTGCCCTGCAATATAATTGTGCAGGAGCATGAGAATGGAAAGGTAGAAGTAACTGCTGTTGATCCTGTGGCTTCAATGATGGCAGTGGAAAATAATGCTTTGGCTGAAACCGCAAACGTGGTAAGGGAAAAACTTAAAAATGCAATTGAACGTCTTTAAATAATTCAATAAAAAAATATGCTATGAAAGCAAATATGGGAACTAATGACAAGACCGTAAGAACACTTGCGGCTGTTGTAATTTCAGTACTTTTTTTTGCTAATATCATCTCCGGCACAGCTGCAATCATCTTATTAATTGTTGCAGGAATTTTTATTGTTACAAGCCTGGTGAGCTTTTGCCCTATATATCATCTGATTGGTATTTCAACATGTAAAAAAGTAATTCAATCACAAGAAAAATAAAATAGATATGGCACACGAAATTGATGTACAATGGATGGGAAAAATGCAATTCAATGCATTGGTAAACGGGCATACGATCGTAATGGATGCACCTGAAAAAGCAGGCGGTGAAGATCATGGGCCAATACCCAAACCATTTGTGTTAACGGCGCTCGCCGGGTGTACAGGTATGGATATTGCAGCAATCTTAAGAAAGGCTGATAAAAATCCGGATGATTTTGATATGAAGGTTATTGGCGAAATAAGCAAACGCGCGCCAATTGAATATGTGGCTATTCACGTGGTATATAATTTTAAAGGAACAGATGAAAATAAAGAAGCCGCATTGAATGCAGTTAACGATTCACAGGAAAAATATTGTGGCGTAAGCAGCATGCTGAAGAAAGCATTGCCGGTTACCTGGGAAGTGAATTATAATGGCGCAACTATTTTTAATAATAAAGAAGAAGAAGTTGCAATTTTGATTTGAAAAATTTTTGATTTGAAAAATTCTATGTTTTATAAATACAGGTTAACCATCATTGGCGTGATGATTGGTGCATTGGGTGGTTTTCTTTATTATTATTTTATTGGCTGCAGCAGCGGCACTTGCGCCATCACTTCCAAACCGGTGAACAGTACATTGTATGGCGCTATGATGGGCGCGTTGATATTTAATATTTTTAAGAAAGAAAAACCAGAAACATCCATTTCTAAAAAAGAAAAATGATGTGCAAGAAAAATTGCGCAGGATAAGATCAGATTCACTCATAAAAATTTTATAAAAATTATTATATGGCAAATTTTATTACACGTTTATTCAATACAAAACCAAAAGATGATTTTCATGAGCTTGTGCAGAAAGGAGCAATAATTATTGATGTAAGAACAAAAGGAGAATATCAAACCGGGCATATAAAAAATTCTATCAATATTCCTTTGGATGTATTGAGCAGCAATTTATCAAAATTGAAAAAGGATAAAGTTGTGATATGTTGTTGTGCTTCCGGTATGCGGAGTGGTTCAGCAAAAAATATTTTAAAATCAAATGGATTTAATGAGGTGTATAACGGTGGCGGATGGATGAGTTTACAAAATAAAATTAATTGAGATGAATACGATAAAACAAACCTTATTCAGCAACTGGCATTTTATGCGATGGCTGCGATTAGCCATCGGTATTTATGCAGGAGTAAAAGCAATACAACTTAATGATATGCTTTTAGGATTTTTATCTGCGTTTCTGCTGATTCAATCACTTACTAATACAGGATGTTGCGCTGCAGGCGGATGTGCTGTGCCTAAAATAAGGAATGATCAGCCTGAAAAATGATCAGGATATTTTCAAAAATTACTACTAATAAATTAATATCATAATCCCGTATAACCCTCACAGATTTTGCAACTGTTAAGTGCAGAATAGAAACAACCAAACCTGCCAGGTTTTAATTGATATCAACTCAAAAACATCATTGCCTGCAGGCAAATAAAATTTCCTGGAAATCATTGACAGTAATCATCAAAAAATGTGATATTCATCATAGTAATTGCTGATTAATACTTATACATTGCCCATACCCAAATGAGTATATAATGCAAAAGATATTAGTACCCACAGATTTTTCCGGCAATGCTTTAAAAGCAGTTGCCTATGCTGCCGGCATTGCAAAAAAAGCCAACGCCACTATACATCTTTTGCATGTAATAGAACCATCACTGAATATGGCAAATATGAAGACAGACTCATCAAATAAAAAAGTGGTAAAAGAAAGATCTGATGAACTCATTTTATCGCTGAAATCTGTTGCTGCCGCATATCCTGATGTAAACGTAATTCCTTACCTGGCAGGAGGAGAGATTATTCCAGCCATATTGGAGTATGCAGAAAATGAAAATGTTGACCTTATTGTTATGGGTACAAAAGGCGCAACCGGACTAAAGCAATTTTTTATAGGAAGTGTGACTGCGGGCGCTATCAGTAAAACAAAAATTCCGGTTTTAACGGTACCTGTTTCGTATGAAATTGAGGAACCTGATATAATTCTTTTTGCCACGAATCAATTTGAAAAAAATCTAAGCTTGCTGAATAAAATGATTGCTATTCCGGCACTATTTTCTGCTGCAGTTCACGTAGTAGTTTTTAAAGATATTGATGGAGATGAAAATGCACATTTGATCTATAATGATGAACAGGTAAATGATTACATACAATTTCTGAAAGAAACATTTCCGGATGTAAAATTTACAGGTGCATTATTAGAAGGAAAAGATTTTGAATTTACCATAGATCGATACAATGATAAAAATGAAGGCGATATGATCATGATGATCACATACCCTAAGTCATCCTTTGAAAAATTATTTCAAAAAAGTGTTACAAAAAAGATGGCTTTTCATTCTACCCTTCCAATTCTTGCAATACCGGCATAACCTGATTAAAAATAAAACCATGAAAGAAATAGCAAAAAAAATAATTAAGAAAGAGTTCAGCTATAAGCCTGAAAAAAATTCTCTTATTCCAAAAAATATAAGGTCAAAAAAAATTCTTGCTGTTTTTGATGGATTTAATTTTTCAGAAAGCACGGTGAATTATGCGATACAATTAACGAAAGAAACAGATGCTTTCCTGGTAGGTGTTTTTCTTGACGAATCTATTTACCGTTCTTATAATGCGGACAAGATCGTTCGTTCATACAAAAATGCGGAACAGATCCTGATAAAAATGAAAGCAAAGGACGATGCAAAAAGAGATGAGGCTGTTAAGCAATTTCAAAAAGCATGCAGCCTTGCAGATATCCATTATACTTTTCACCGAAACAATAATATTGCTGTTGAAGACCTGAAGCAGGAAAGTATTTTTGCTGACCTTATTGTTATTAATGTTAATGAAACTTTCCAACGGATTCCTGAGAAAACGCCCACCAGTTTTATTAAAGAATTACTTTCAGATGTACAATGCCCTGTGCTGATAGTTCCCGATACATTTAAGCCTATTAATAAAATTATTTTGCTGTATGATGGTGGACCTTCTTCAGTGTTTGCCATCAAGATGTTTAGTTATCTTTTTAATAATCTGGCAAGTCTTCCCGTAGAAGTATTTACAGTAAAAGATAAAACTGCGGGATCACATTTGCCTAATAATAAATTGATACGTGAATTTATTAAAAGACATTTTCCTAAAGCAGAATACATACTGGAGAAAGGCAATGCTGAAGAACAGATAGCTGCACATTTGCGTAATCACAAAGGAAACGAACTGGTAGTATTGGGCGCTTACAGACGAGGTGAAATATCCCGCTGGTTCAAAACCAGTATGGCAGATATTTTGATGAAAGAATTGGATACAGCATTGTTTATCGCACACAACAAGTAGATCAATTAATAAATTAAATCTTAATAATAAATACATACATAATGAAACAAATATTAGTACCAACCGATTTTTCAAAATGCGCTGATAATGCTATTGATTTTGCTGTTCATTCAGCTAAAATTCTTCCAGCAGAAATCACGCTGCTTCATTCCTTTGAAGTGAATAATAATATTTACAACGATTATATGGGTGTGAACAGACAGTTTAATCTTACTATGTTAAATGATGCGAAAGAAAAATTAGAACTGCGTAAAAAAGATATTGAAGCAACTGATGGTGTAATTGTAGATACGCTTGTTTCAAC
>JBDTLW010000136.1:0-6084 GCA_039934575.1 Parafilimonas sp.
TTCAAAATATTTTGTACGATGAAACGGAAGCAGCACAAAAAAACTTCCATCATCTCCAAGTAATAAATCAACATCAGAAATTAATTCTTCTAATGTAAGCGCATCGCTATGTAAAGCAAGATTGCGTTGCTTGTTTTCGCTCTTCAAATCATTTTCATAGAATGGGGGATTGCAAATAATAACATCATATTTTTTATTAGATGATGTTGCAAATTGCTGAATGGATGTATTATAAACATGGAGCCTTTCTTTCCATATTGATGCTTCAAAATTTTCTCTTGCCTGTTGTACAGCAGCTTCATCAATCTCAATGGCGTCAATACTTGCGTGCATATTTTTTTGTGCATATATTAAAGAAAGCAAACCGGTTCCTGTTCCAATATCAAGAATATTACTTGCTTCAAGCTGCGGATTGTGAGCCGCCCACGCACCAAACAAACAAGCATCTGTGCAAACTTTCATCGCACATTTATCCTGCGTAATTATAAATTGTTTAAAGCGGAAATAATCGTTTGGCATTATTTCTTGTTCTTTTTATGCAAGTTTATTGAACCAAAGTCTAAAGCCCCTCTCTCCCGAACGGCGGGATGGAGAGGGGCTGGGGGTGAGGTAAGTTCAGCGAGCAAAGAATCTATATTCAATTCTTTTGTGTACATATTAATATTTCCATCTTCATCAACCGGCCATTGCTCATGGGGTTTATCCCAATATAATTCAACGCCGTTTTCATCAGGATCATTCAAATACAAAGCTTCGGAAACACCATGATCTGCAAGGCCTGTAAAATTATAATTTGCATCAAGCAGACGCTTAAATATTATGGCAAGTTCTTTACGGGTTGGATATACAATTGCTGTATGAAATAACCCGGCTGCATGTTGCGGTGCAGGTTGTGCATTCTTGCTGTACCATGTATTTAAACCTATGTGATGATGATAATTATCAGCAGCAAGAAACACAGCCTGTGTTCCATATTTTGCCGTTATCTTAAAGCCAAGCAAATCTTTATAAAAAGATAATGCTCTGTCAATATCAGCAACTTTTAAATGTATATGACCAATGTGTGTACCTGAGGGAACTGTATAATTCATAAATAAAATTTGAAACTGAGTTAAAAAATCATCTAAAAAAAATCTTTATAATAAAGGGAAAAATTACGGTAAAGTATTTGCAGTTTAACTGCAGCAAATATCTTTCTTAATTAATATTTATCTTGCCAGCCTTAAAATAAAATTATGAATGCTGATTTAACTCAATTATGTATAAACACCGTGCGCATACTTTCAATTGATGCTGTTCAAAAAGCAAATTCAGGCCATCCGGGTACGCCAATGGGCATTGCACCAATAGGTCATGTTTTATGGACGAAAGCAATGAACTATAATCCTAAAAACCCTGAGTGGCCAAACCGCGACAGGTTTATATTATCTGCCGGCCATGCGTGCATGTTTCAATATTCATATCTCTATTTAACCGGGTATGATATTACCATGGATGATATAAAAAATTTCAGACAGCTTGGAAGTAAAACTGCCGGTCATCCTGAGTACGGATTGCTTGATGGCATAGAAATTACAACAGGGCCTTTAGGTCAGGGTTTTGCAAATGGTGTGGGCATGGCAATAGCGCAGCAATATCTTTCTTCACGCTATAATAAAGAAGGCTATAATTTATTTGATTATAAAATTTATGCAGTTTGCAGCGATGGTGATTTGATGGAAGGGGTAACTGCAGAAGCTGCTTCGCTTGCCGGGCATTTAAAGCTCGGTAATATTATTTATTTGTATGATGATAATCATATTACTATTGAAGGAACAACAGCATTATCATTCGACAATGAAGACAAAGCAAAACGTTTTGAAGCTTATGGCTGGCATACGCAAACAATTACTGACGGCAATGATGTTGCTGCCATTGCAGATGCTGTTGAAAAAGCAAAAAATGTAACGGATAAGCCATCTATAATTTTGGTAAGAACACATATTGCTTATGGAGCGCCTGATGCAGTTAATACATCAGAATCGCATGGTTCACCGCTTGGCGCTGATGAAATAATCGCAACAAAAAAGAATTTAGGTTTCGATCCGGGTAAATCTTTTTATGTACCTGATGAAGTGTTGGAATTTTATAGAAAAGAAGGTGCAAAAGGAGAAGAGCTTGAAAAGAAATGGAGCGAGTTATATGCATCATATAAAGAAAAATATGCCGACCTCGCAAATGAATATGAATTATTCAGCAATAATAAATTACCGGAAGGATGGAAAGAAAAATTGCCTGTGTTCAGCGGTAATGATAAGATAGCAACACGTAGCGCCTCAGGCAAAACATTAAATGCAATTGCAGATTATTTTCCGCTGATGATCGGCGGTGCTGCAGATCTTGCTCCATCTACAGATACCCTATTGAAAAAATATGAATCATTCGGTCCCGATAATCATGGCGGAAGAAATTTTCATTTTGGTATAAGAGAACATGCAATGGGTGCTGCCTTAAATGGCATGGCAGTTACCAAAGGGTTTACGCCGTATGGTGCAACGTTTTTAATTTTCAGTGAATATATGCGCCCGCCTATAAGACTTGCAGCCATCATGAAAATAAAACCCATTTTTGTTTATACGCATGATAGCATTGGCTTAGGTGAAGATGGCACAACACATCAACCTGTTGAACAATTAATTTCGTTGCGTTCTATTCCAAACATTACATTAATACGCCCGGCAGATGCCAATGAAACTGCACAGGCGTGGCGTGTTGCATTGGAGCATACAGGTGGCCCAATAGTGATTGTTTTATCAAGACAAAAATTACCCATTATTGACCAGGAAAAATATGCAAAAGCAACAATGCTTGAACGTGGTGCATACATTTTATCCGATGCAGAAAATCCTGAAGTTATTTTAATTGGAACAGGCAGTGAAGTATCACTTATTTTAAAAGCGCAGGAAGATTTGCAAAAAGAAAATATTGCAGCTAGAGTTGTAAGTATGCCTTCATGGGAATTGTTTGATAAACAGGATGCAACATATAAAGAAAAAGTTTTTCCTGCATCACTTAAAAAACGTTTAGCTGTTGAAGCAGGCTCGCCCATTGGCTGGCATAAATATGTGAGCGATGAAGGTGATGTCATAGGCATTTCAAAATTTGGTGAATCTGCGCCCGGAGATGTGGTGATGAAAGAATATGGTTTTAGTGTTGAGAATGTAGTAAGTAAAGCAAAAGCATTACTGGGAAAATAGTAGAATTGAATATTTAGCAAACGGATTGTTGTCACATCTACAGCAATCCGTTTTTTATTTGAGAAAATTTGTCCTCATTCGCCCATCCTTCGCTGATGATGAAGCAATGTAAAAATTTGCGGCACAATTTTTAACTAATTAAATAAAACATTGCATGAAACCATTAGCAGAATTTATATTAGCTTGTTTACTCATTTTTGTAGCAGGTTGTTCAGCAGTTGCAGAAATATTTAATGCAAGTATATGGACAGCAGTTTTTATTGCAGGTTCTGTTATAGGATTAGTAATTTTATTTACTACACGAGCAAGAGATAAACAATAATTTTTTATTACTACTTTCTTCTAAGTTTCTTAAATACCCAGACAGCTTACATTTTAAGTTCACTTAAATTTCATTCATAAACATAATAAAATCAAGAAGGTTTTTTGAAAGCAGTTTCATTGAAAATTCCTCTGCCAAACCCTTACTGGTTTATCCAAGCTTTATTATTTTTCTGAAATTGTTTTTGATGTATATGTAATTACCTTTTTTTAGTCTTCTATAAGTTGGAGATTCGTTTTAGGTTTTCATACACTGAACTCACTTTAAATAAATCAACTAAAACTATTGGCTGTTTAATTAAAAAAAAATAAGTTTACAATATCCGTACGCTATAAATTAAAATCATACGTATTTTTCGCTCAAATTTATTTATGAACCCGGGACTCACTATAAAAAATATAATGCATGTTGAAGTTTCAGGCAGCGGTATAGCTTTTTCTGCTGGTGGAAAATGGATTAGTAATAATGATATTCATGCTTTGATTTTTGGAGATGACTGGCAACAGAAAATGATTGATAAAAAATTAGACCCTTCTTACTATGAAAAAGAAACTGGTTTCAAAAATAGATTTTGGGTGCATGCTCCGGGCACTGTAATAAAGCATGATGAACTTACATCTGCAGACCTGATGATTGAAGCTGCAAACAATGCAATTAAAAACAGCAGCATTTCTAAAAATGAAATTGATTTTGTAATAGCAGTCACTATTACTTCTCCACGATATTCCACTTCTATGGGCGCTTATATTGCGGGCAAACTTGGTATTAATGCCCCTGCAATAGAAATGAAATCAGGCTGTGCATCAAATATTTTTTCTATAGTAATGGCAGCTCAGTTAATTCAAAGCGGTGCAAGAAATGTTTTAATTGCCTGCGGCGAAACAAACAGTAAAATTTTACAACCAGGAACAAATATGTTGTATGCAGGAGGAGATGCAGGGGCAGCAATCATTGTATCAAAATCAACTGATGCAGGCAAAGGAATTGTTGCAGCATATCTGAATACTGATGGTTCTTTCAGCGGGCACATGGGAGTGCCGGGTTTAATGCCGCCAAATGAAGAAGATATCATCAATAAAAATTATTTTCTTACATACAGCAATGCCGCGGAAAGTTTTTTAGATGAAGCATGGCAGCAAACGCCTGCTGTTCTATATAAAGCTGCAGGATATAATTCATCAGATATTGATTGTTTGATTCCACACCAGGTATTAAAAAAACGTACGCAATTTATCAGCAATGCATCAGGCATTGATATAAATAAAACGGTTGACATTCTTGCTGATTATGCTAACTGCGGTTCTGCATCTTTATTACTTGCTTTGGATCATGCAAGAAAAGATGATCAATTAAAAAAAGATAATACAGCAATGCTTGTTGCAGCAGGCGGCGGTGTTTCGTGGGGCGGAATAATTTTAAAAACATAAATTTATTTTAATGAAAGAATGGGGTGTAAAAATAATTGGCTTTGGTGAACATCTTCCCGGCGAACCTATAACGAATGAAGAATTAAAATCACGTTTCAATTTTGAATTTGATCCTGTTCGTCATGCTGCAGTTACAGGTATAAAACAAAGACATTGGGCCGATAAAAAATTTGCCACAAGCGATATAGCTGCAGAAGCAGGAAAACAAGCATTGGAAAGAGCAGGAATAAAAGCATCACAGTTAAGCCGCATTATATTGGGTACGCAAACACCGGATTATGTAAACACTGCTGCATCCTGCAACGTACAGCAATTGCTTGGTGCAACCTGTCCTGTTGGTGATACCACAGCATCATGTTCCAGCTTTATGTATGCACTTGATTTTGGAATACGATTGGTGGCAACCGGAATGGAATATGTGTTGGTGATAGGAGCTGATCTTAAATCAAGATCTGTGCGCAGAACCGATCCTATATTTCTTCCAATATTCAGTGATGGAGCCGGCGCTGTATTGCTTGCAAAATGCAAACCCGGTGAAGGTTTTTTAGATATACAATTATGGGCTGATGGCAGCGGAATAAAAAAATTATATGTGCCTGCAGGCGGCAGTGCAATGCCTTCTTCACATGAAACGATTGATGCGGATTTGCATGGAACGGTAATGAATATGTCGGGTAAAGAACTTGCAGAAAGTGCGGCAGGAAAAATGAGTGAGCTTGCCATGCAGGTTTGTGAAAATTGTAATTTGAATATAGAAGATATAGATGTTTTTGTTCCGCACCAGGCAAATTATTATATTATGAAAAAAGCTGCTGAAAGTTTGGGATTGCCTTTAGAAAAAATGGAAGTATCAATTGATCGTGTGGGTAATTGTATTGCAGGTACAATTCCCATTACATTAAACCAGGCTTATGAAAAAGGGAAGCTGAAACCGGGTGCAATAGTTTTATTAACTGCAGCAGGTGCAGGTTATACAGGAGGCGCGGCAATATATAAAGTGCCTGCATAAAATAGTTTTAAAAGCTCTGCGAAAAACTGCTCTGCGAAGTCTCCGGACCACACGTGTTCGAAACCTTGAGATTAGAATAATTTTGATTTA
>JBDTLW010000137.1:0-6066 GCA_039934575.1 Parafilimonas sp.
CAAAACCCGAAGTAGTTGAGCTTGAAAAAAAGAAACAAGCTGATGCAGAAGCAAGAATTAAAACCATTGAAGAAAGCTTACAGAACCTTGTCTGAACCTCCGCTTTACGGGGCAGGCTGGATTTGGACAGATTAAAATATTTACAGGATTGATGAACTATTTAAATACTAAAACGTTGAAAATTTCAAACAGTAAACTTTTTTTTAAGAGCATCTTTATTGCAGGATGCTTTTTTATTTGTACTTCGGCAAATGCACAAAACTGGGATATTAATCTTTTGCGGAGCATTAATCCGCAGCAACCAAATTCTTTTGTGTGGAAAGGTGCTACAAATTCTGCCTATCCTGTAAGTGTTGCCATTCCTGTTGGTATTTGGATTGATGCAAAAGTTAATCACAACAAAACAAATGAATACAAAGCCTATACAATTGCAGGCAGTGTTATTATTGCTGCCGGCGCTACAGAAGCCATGAAAATTATTTTCAACAGGCAAAGACCTTTTGAAAAATATAATGATGTATATCCTTATCAATATGAGACGGGACATTCATTTCCATCCGGTCATGCTGCACTTGCTTTTGCCACTGCAACAAGCTTATCATTAGAATATAAAAAATGGTATGTGGTTGTACCCGCTTATGCCTGGGCTTTTGGCGTTGGTTATTCAAGATTATATTTAGGCGAGCATTATCCAACTGATGTAATTGGTGCGGCAGTTACCGGTGCAGGAAGCGCATTGCTGTCGCATTGGATAAGTAAAAAAATATTTGCTCCTGCATCTAAAATAGAAAAATAGGTTTCACTATTATTTTTGTTGAATGAATGAAAAAATAATCATCCGCAAAGCGGAGAAAATTGATATTCCAACTATTCATCAGTTAGCGCATGCAATATGGCCACATGCGTATAGTAAAATTCTTTCGCAGCAGCAGTTAACTTATATGCTTGAACTTATTTACAGCGAAACATCTTTGCAAAAACAATTTGATGCAGCCCATAATTTTTTAATTGCAGAAGAAAATAATACAGCAATTGCTTTTGCTGATTATGGTTTATTGAAAGATGATATCTATAAGCTCCATAAAATTTATGTGTTATCAAATCAGCAGGGCAAAGGCATTGGTAAAATTTTAATTAATCATGTTGTTGAGCAAATAAAAAAGCAAAAAGCAAGTGCGTTAGTATTAAATGTAAACCGGAATAACAAAGCAAAACAGGTATATGAGCACCTTGGTTTTAAAGTTATCAGCGAAGAAGATATTGATATTGGAGAGAAATATTTTATGAATGATTATATAATGGAGAAGTTGATTAGTTGAAGGGCTGATTGGTAAACAGGTTTAAACAATTACGCTCAGCTATCAACCGGTCAACTTATCAACAGATCAACTTCTTTGCTTCATCGCTTCATACAAAATAATTCCGGCAGCAACTGATACATTCAGTGAATCAAATTCTCCTTTCATCGGTATAGAAAAATGCGCATCAGCAGCTTTTGATAAGTATGATTGAACGCCTTTTTCTTCATTGCCCATAACGATGCAGCAAGGCTCGGTTAAATTAAGTTCATACAACTTTTGTTTGGCATTCATTTCACTCGTAAAAATTTTAATGCCATTCAAATGCAGATCATCAACAGCTTTTAATAAACTGTTTACACGGCAAATATTTAGTTGTTCCAATGCGCCTGCACTGCTTTTTACAGCATCTTCATTTAATGCACCAACGCCTTTCTCAGGAATGATAACAGCATGAGCGCCGCAACAAACTGCGCTGCGTGCAATAGCGCCAATATTGCGTACATCCGTTATGCCATCAAGCATTAGAAATAATGCAGTTTCTCCTTTATCATTCACCCAATCAATTACAGATTGCAGATCCTGGTATTGAACTGATGAACGAAATGCAATAATGCCCTGGTGATTGATATTGGTTAAACTGTTCAGCTTTTCATTCGGCACATATTGTACAGGAATATTTTGCTCTTTGGCAAGTTTGCGTATTTCATTTATTACATCGCCGGAAGCATTTTTAAACAACAAAATTTTATCTATGCCAGTCTGTTGCTTTAATGATTCAGCAACAGGGTTTCTGCCAACAATAATATTTTTCTTTGATTGAAAGTTTTTTGATTGAAACATCGCGTGCAAGATAATAAGAGAAGCAGAGATTAAAAGTTTCCTATCAATATTCTGCCATCAGTTCGTCTTTATAACACCACAACCAACGTTCATCGGATTCTGAAGATATAACAACAGGATGACCGCTTTGGTGATAATGTTTACTTGCATGTTTGTTTGTTGAACTATCACAGCAAAGCGTTACACCACATGTTTGGCAGGTGCGCAAATGCCTCCAGTCAGATCCTGTCTTAATACATTCTTCGCATACATTTTCTTTGGCAACTTTAATTTCTTTTATTGCTTCAAGGTGTTCGCATATATCATTCATAAAAATATTTTTTTAAATTTCCGCAAGATATTTATGTACAAAACTAATTGCCATTGAACCTTCGCCAACAGCAGATGCAACACGGTTCATTGCTCCTGCACGTACATCACCTGCGGCAAAAATTCCGGCGCAACTTGTTTCCAGTAAGTACGGATCACGTTCCAGTTTCCATATCTTCTGAAAATTACCATACCGCTGCAAATCTCTTCCTGTTTCAATAAAACCTTTTTCATTTTTAATTATTTCATCACTCAGCCAATCCGTAAAAGGTTTTGCGCCAATAAAAATATATAGAGCTGCTGCGTCTTCTGTATAAACTTCACCGGTGCCGATATTCTTAATTGTTAACTGTTCAAGCCGTTCGTTGCCTTTCGCTTCAACCACTTCACGACCAACACAAACAGAAATATTATTTACACCTTTTATCTGATCAATTAAATAAGAAGACATCGTGTAAGACAAGCTATCTTTTCTTATAAGAATATTTATTTGCTTTGCAAATTTTGAAAGATACATCGCAGCTTGTCCTGCAGAATTTCCGCCACCAACAATATAAACAGTTTTGCCTTTGCATGAAGCGGCTTCTGTAGTGGCAGCGCCATAATAAACGCCAGCACCTGTAAACTGCTGAATGCCCGGTGTTGTTAGTTGACGGTAATCAACGCCGGTTGTAATCACAATAGATTTGGTCATTATTTTGGTATCATCAACCAAAATAATTTTCTTGTAATTATCCTGCATCTCGATTGCTTTTACCGATTGCGGTGAAAGAAAATCAGTACCAAATCTCATTGATTGAGTGATAGCTCTGCGTGTAAGATCAGCGCCGCTTAAACCTGTTGGAAAGCCAAGATAATTTTCAATGCGTGAACTGGTTCCTGCTTGCCCCCCCGGCGCTTTTCTTTCTATTAATAAAGTTTTTAAACCTTCCGATGAACCATAAACAGAAGCTGCTAATCCTGCTGGTCCTGCACCAATTACCACCACATCATATATCTCATTTTTTACTTCAGGATTTAAACCAATGCGCTTTGCCACATCAATTATATGCGGACTTAATAACATCGTTCCATCTTCAAAAAATATAACAGGAAGATCTTTTGTTTCTACATTATTCAATTGTAATAATTGTTCACCATCTTCACTGCCTGCATCTATCCATTGATATGGAATTAAGTTGCCTGATAAAAATTCTTTTATTTCATGACTCTTTGGCGAGAACTGATAACCAACTAATTTGATGCCTTTAAAATCAGGATGAAAATTATTTTGCCAGTCATCCAAAAGGTCATTGATAACAGGATATAATTTTTCTTCAGGCGGATCCCATGGTTTGGTTAAATAATAATCAAGCTTTACTTTATTAATAGCTTTAATGGCTGCATCAGTATCAGAGTAAGCAGTTAGTAAAACTTTTTTTGCATCATCGTAAAATTCCATTGCCTGCGATAAAAAATCAACGCCTTCCATTTCAGGCATGCGCTGATCTGAAATAAACATGGCAACTGATTCACCTTTGTTTTTTAATTCAAGTAAACTCTCTAATGCTTCTTTTGCAGATGATGTGCTGAGTATGCGATAATCCTGCCTGTATTTATTTTTAATATCTCTTGTAATGGCGCGCAACACCTGCACATCATCATCAATAACAAATATGATAGACTGATCCATATTAATTTATTTTAGTCTTCATTAAATGGGAAGACAAATTTCAAATTCTGTTTTGCCTGGTTCTGAATTTACTTTCACAGCGCCGTTGTGTTGTATCATTATACGGCTAACAACATCAAGCCCTAAACCCGAGCCTTTACCCATTTCTTTTGTTGTAAAAAATGGAGCAAATATATTTTGTTTAATGTCTTCCGGAATACCCGGACCATCGTCTTTAATATATATTTTCACAAATCTTGCATCATGCTTTGTTGTTATTTCAAGGTTGCCTTTTTTGTTTATTTCCATCGCATCAATAGCGTTATCAATAATGTTTGTCCAAACCTGGTTCAGCTCACCCGGAAACGCTCTTATTGTTGGAAGTGAATCATCATAATGTTCAATCACAGTAATATTTCCTTTTCGTAATTTATAGTTCAGCATAGTTAACGTACTGCGTATGCCGCTATGAATATCCACAGGTTGCCTGTTTGAATCTTTATCCATAAAAGTAAAATTCTTAACAGCGCCAACAAGATCAGATATGCGTTCTGAAGAAGCACGAATATCATCAGCCATTTTATTGGTAACTAAATAATTGCTTACCCATTCAAGCAATACAGGCAAATGTTCAGGTGTTGAGCATGCTTTAAATACATCCAATTCATGCGTTGTAAAACCACGTTCTACTAATCCTTCAGGATCTGTATCTTTTAAATTATTATCATTAAGCCAGTCTGTAAGTTCGTCTTCAAGTCCCGCTTTTTGCATCATGGTTAAAGCAGCAGGTTCTGTACTTATTTTTTGAATGATAAGATTGCTGATCTTTTCAACTTTTTCGGAACCAATATTTAAATTGGCAATTTCCTTAAATAAAAACGGCAATTGACTCACCTGGTTTTGTAATAAAGCAGCAGCACGCGATATAGCAGCCGCAGGATTATTCAATTCATGTGCAAGCCCTGCAGAAAGTTTTCCTAAGGCAAACATTTTTTCATTTTGTTGTTGTATGGATGTGAATTCACGTACGCGACTTATCATCATGTGCACCATGGCTTCAATTAATTCATAATGATTGCCAAAGCCTTCTTTAAGTTTATCTTTTGAGCATTTGAATACCCAGGATCTTTTCAAAGCTTCACAAAATGCAGGCGTATTAATTGCTCTTGAATAAGGAAGATAACCACTCACTTGCCCTGGATCAAGAATACGTAATTCTTTTTCCTTGCCGGATTGTACTGCGCAAATTCTCATCTTTCCATCCAATACAATATAGCATGTAGTTACAGGCTCACCCACATTAAATAACAACTCACCTTGTTCTATCTCCACAGTTTCACCCTGGGTTATCAGCCATTGCAATTGTTCATCAGGTATATACTTAAATTCCGTAACAACTTTCAGGTCTTCTATGTTAAGCGCTTTCATAAAAATGAAATTAGATTATTGGCAATATAAACTTAGTTTGAATTTTTTGTGTAATGTTTTTGAATACGTAAACATTGAAGCAGCATTTGCATTTGTAATATGAAAGATGAGAACATCCTTTAAATTATACAAGCAGATTAATAAAATAATGTGAGTTTGAATTATATCATTTAAAAATAGTGCTGAAATTAAAAGCAATGAAAGAATTAATAAAAATCATAAAACAGTTGATGAAACACATGGACAAATAATGATAAACAAATACAAGGTTTCAAAAATTTCTAATTTTTTTTATTTTCTCCATCTGAAATAAAAGGCAATTGCAAAAAATTATGGAAACAAACTTATTTGTTTGATGATTAAATTCTTTTAGTTAATTAGTAATCAAAATAAGTAATTTACATTTAGAAAATATACCAAACTACTATTTATGAAAAGGAAATTACTTACAAGTCTTATAATTTGTTCAGCACTAATAACCCATGCACAAATTACTAATGGCTTGGTTGCCTATTATCCATTTAATGGTAATGCAAA
>JBDTLW010000138.1:0-6064 GCA_039934575.1 Parafilimonas sp.
TAGGTGCTGAAAGCTATGAACCTACTGTTACCATCAGCACAAAAAAGATGAACGACAAAATTGAAATAAGAGTTACCGACAATGGCAACGGTATTCCACAAAACATCGTTGACAAAATTTTTCAACCATTCTTTACAACCAAACCCACAGGACAAGGAACAGGATTGGGTTTGAGTTTGAGCTATGATATTATAAAAGCGCATGGGGGAGAGATATTCGCAGAATCCCGTGGAAAAGTGGAAAGTAAAGAAGGAAAAGGAAGTATATTTATTATTCAAATACCAATAGGAATGTAACAAAATTATCTAAAATGAAGAAGATATTATTTTTCATTATGTGCATTTTTTTATGCCAGAAATTAACTGCTCAGCAACAATATGCAGATAGCCTGAAGCAGGTCTTTGTTTCTGCAAAAGAGGACAGTTCTAAAGTGACTGCATTGGGATTGTTGTCTTTCTATTATTCAAGTCTTTATCCCGATTCAGGGTTGTATTATGCTGACAAAATAATTGAGTTTTCAAAAGAAAAGAATTACAAGTATGGTGAAGCATTGGGCACAATTTATAAAGGTTACTCAATTCTAAAACAGGGCGATTTCACTTCAAGTATTCAAATAGCATTTAAGAGTCTTAATCTTTCAAAAGATCTGGATGAACATCGTTTAAATATGTTGGGCAGATCTAATAGACTCATAGGTGAAACGTATGCTGTAAGCGGCAATGCGGAAAAGGCCTTAAACTATTTATATACATCAATTGACCTGGAAAAACAATCCGGTGAGTATGCAGATGATTCTTACCGGGTCTATTTTACATTGGCATTTTCCGCGCTGATACGGGACAAGAAAGACTCAGCATTGTTTTTTTTGAAAAAGGGCTGGGACCTATTTTCAACTGCAAAGAATAAAAGAAATATTGACCCGTACATAGTGTCTGGAAATATGTATAGATTTTCCGGTGACCCGCAAAAAGCTGAAGCCTATTTCCGGCAGGGAA
The DNA here is from genome assembly GCA_039934575.1 of Parafilimonas sp. GTDB lineage: Bacteria > Bacteroidota > Bacteroidia > Chitinophagales > Chitinophagaceae > Parafilimonas. The sequence goes on from JBDTLW010000138.1 coordinate 996, forward strand.
TTGAATTGGGCAAACAATATAATTCCATTTTTTATATTGCTGCCATTAGTAATGATATGGCAGGACTATTTTATGACCAGGGAATGAGGGATTCTTGTAGTCATTACCTGCATCAATGCCTTTTTTTATCTCAGAAATACCACTATAAAATATTTGAAATGTATTCCAGCAGTTTACTCTATCATTTGTATGATTCTCTTAATACTGACAGTACCCTGAAATACATGAAAATTTACATTGCCGCAAACGATGAGGTTTTTAGCCAGGAAAAAATGAAACAATTTCAGGCTGCCAGCTTTGAAGAAGAAAAAAATGAAAGTGACCTGTCGAGTGCCAAAGCCTTGTATGAGAGCAGATTGAAAATGTTTGTGCTATTCGGAGCTGCTGTTGTCTTTCTTATTATAGCCTTTATTCTTTTCCGCACTAATCGGAATAAACAGAAAGCAAATATCTTCCTTGCACAACAAAAAGAAAAAGTAGAGGCAGCTTTAACAGAATTAAAAGCCACGCAAAAACAACTGATTCAATCCGAAAAAATGGCCAGCCTAGGTGAACTCACCGCCGGCATAGCACATGAAATACAAAACCCGTTAAACTTCGTGAATAATTTTTCAGAAGTCAATAAAGAAATGATTGCTGAAATGAAAAATGAAATTTATAAAGGCAATTATGATGAAGTTAAAATTATTGCGGATGATATTGAAGCGAACGAAGAAAAAATCAATCACCACGGCAAGCGTGCCGATGCGATTGTAAAAGGAATGCTTCAACATTCGCAAAGCAGCAAAGGACAAAAAGAACCAACAGATATCAATGCTTTGTGCGATGAATATTTACGTCTCTCCTATCATGGCTTGAGAGCAAAAGATCCACGGGATGCTGCGCATAAAAGTTTTAATGCAACGTTGAAAACAGATTTTGATGAGCGCATTGGTAAAATAAATATCGTTCCGCAGGATATTGGAAGAGTGATTTTGAATTTGATCAACAATTCTTTTTATGCTGTAGCAGAAAAGAAAAAAACTAACATTGATAATTATGAACCAACAGTTTCAATCAGTACAAAAAAATTAACTGATAAAGTTCAGATCATTGTAAAAGACAACGGCAACGGTATTCCACAAAATATTATTGACAAAATTTTTCAACCATTCTTTACCACCAAACCAACCGGCCAGGGAACGGGATTGGGTTTGAGTTTGAGCTACGATATTATAAAAGCGCATGGGGGCGAAATATCAGTGGCAACGAAACAAGGCGAAGAAACTGAGTTTATTATTCAATTACCTGTTGCCTGAATCACGGATTAGAAAGATTAAAAGATTACATGGAAAAGGACTTTTTAAAATATTGCTCAACTATTAAAAAATGAAATCAGTGAAATCCATAAATCCATTTAAATCCGTGATTCAGACAGTATCACATGGCGGAGAAATATCAGCCGGATCCCGTGGAAAAGTGGAAAGCAAAGAAGGTTATGAAACTGAGTTTATCATTCAATTACCATTCACTGAAAATATGAAAGTGTTTAGTTTTAAAAGTAAATTAAATAATCATAAAAATCATCACTTGAACCGGTTTTTCGGCAAGTCTGAAAATAGTTTTATGAAAATAACAAAAATGCTTTTATTTTTCTTATGTACACAATGTTACATCGCTTCTGCGCAGGATGTTACCGCAATTAAAAAACAATTGCACTATGCAAAAGATGATACAACATATACGCGTTTGTTGAATGATCTTGCCAGTACATTTTATTTTAATTACGAATATGACAGTTGTAAAAAATATAGTGCAATGGCACTACAGTTCGCCAACAAGTTATTAAACAGTGATGTTGCAAAACAAAGTGTAAAGTATAACCTTCAATATAAAATGCTTAAAGCAAAATCACTTGAAAATTTGGGGAGCGCTTATACGTATGAAGATGTAAATACCGCAGAAGATACTTTACGTGCAGCTTCTGAATTATGGAATGAAACAAAAGATAAAAATGGAATGGCTTCTGCTTATCAGCGTCTTGGTGAATTTTATATGAATCAAAATAATCTAACCACTTCTTTGAAATATTTTAATGCCAGCCTGAATTTGTATAAGGAAACCAACGATAAGCAAAATATAAGTACTATATATTATGAAACTGCCCTTGTTGAAAGATACATGGGTAATTTTGGTGATGCTCTTGAAAGCAATATCAATGCACTTACAATAGCAAAAGAAACAAAGGATACAATAAACATGATTCAGTGCCTGCTGGCAAATGGTTTTATATATATGCAGGTAAAAAATTATACGGAAGCACTAAAAAATCAGCAGGCCGCCTTAACCATATCTTTTGCTCAAAAAGACTCGGATTTTATTGCTACCGTTTACAGCGATATAGGCGTTACAAACTTTAGAGCAGGCAACCTGGATACAGCACTAAAATATCATTTGGCTTCTCTTAAAATAAGGAAGCAATTAAACCTGGGTTTAGAGATCAGCAGTTCGTATGCATATATTGCATTAATACTCGCACAACAAGGTAAATATAAGGAAGCATTGGCCAACGATCTGGAAGGATTGAAATATGCACAACAACACGGGGATGCACGGTATATTATGGATACCTATAACGATATTGCTGTTAATTATTTTAGCCTTAATGACTACAAAAATGCTTTAAAAAATTACGACACCTTATTAAAGAAGAGTATTAAAATCAATGATAACTATCGCCAGTCTATAGCTTTGCAAGGCATAGCAGATATTTATTTATATCAAGCCAAAACAATACAGGCTATAGCCTTGTTACAGAAAGCAGTAACGATTACAGATACAAGTGACTATAGAAATTTGAGAGCAATTTATAAAAATTTATCAACCGCTTATGTAAAAACAGGTGATTATAAAAATGCGTATGAAAGCAGTATGAAGTATAAAAGGATCAGCGATTCTGTAGCAAGTAAAGAAAAAACAGACAAGCTTACAGGTATTACGCATCAATTGGAATTTGAAAACAAACAGGCTTTGGTGAAGGCAACCCAGGATAAACAGCTTGCTATACAAAGATCAGAGATAGAAAGACAAAAAGTATATCGCAATGCAACCTTTGCAGGATTATTTATTTTTATAATCCTCGCTGTATTTTTATTTATACGCTTCAGAGAAAAAAGAAAATTAAATATTACACTTCAAACAACATTGTCTGATCTTAAATCCATGCAATCACAGTTAATACAGAGTGAAAAGATGGCAAGCCTGGGCGAACTTACAGCGGGCATTTCACACGAAATACAAAACCCATTGAATTTTGTAACTAATTTTTCTGAAGTAAGCAATGAACTTATTGATGAAATGAAAAAAGAATTATCAAAAGGTAATTATGAGGAAGTAAATGCAATTGCTGAAGATGTAAAGCAAAATCTTGAAAAAATAAATTATCATGGGAAACGTGCAGATGCTATTGTAAAAGGAATGCTGCTGCATTCAAGAAAAAATAGTGGCATGAAAGAAGCAACAGATATTAATAAACTGGCTGATGAATATTTACGATTAAGTTATCATGGGTTAAGGGCAAAAGACAAAACTTTCAACGCGATCATGAAAACAGATTTTGATGTATCAGTTGGAAAAATAAATATTATTTCGCAGGATATTGGAAGAGTCTTATTGAATTTATATAACAACGCATTCTATGCTGTAAATGAAAAAATAAAATCTGCTGATAAAAATTATCAACCAATAGTTTCAATCAGCACAAAAAAAATAAATAATAAAATCGAAATTAAAGTTAGCGACAATGGTAACGGTATTCCACAAAACATTGTTGACAAAATTTTCCAGCCATTCTTCACCACAAAACCCACAGGACAAGGAACTGGATTGGGTTTGAGCCTGAGTTATGATATTGTAAAGGCACATGGCGGAGACATATTCGCAGAATCCCGTGGAAAAGTAGATTCGAAAGAAAAAGAAGGAACAACATTTATTATTCAATTACCAGTTGCTTAATAGTGAAAAAAATAATCCTGCGAATTAGTTAATGCTTTAATCATAACTTGTACCGCCAATGCAGAAGTCCAGTCAAAAATAACATACGCATGAAACGTTTCAGTTTTTGTATTCTCTGTTTATTTGCCAGCATTTATCCGTCACTTTTGTGGTCGCAAACTGGCACGGCAGGCAAACCATTTATTATAAACTGGTTACCAAAAGAGTACGAAGGCAATGCACAAGACTGGGGCATAGCACAAGATAGAAGGGGTGTAATGTATTTTGCCAACAACGATGGTTTATTGGAATATGACGGTGTAACCTGGAGAATGCACGCGTTTTCAGACAATAGTTTTATAAGATCATTGGCTATTGGCGCTGATAGCAATATTTACATTGGGGGCAAAGGAGAGATTGGTTTTTTCCTGCCCGGGAATGAAATGCAAAAAAATAATGGTTCGAAAAATCCGTTCAACCGAAAGTATATTTCCCTTACAAAATACCTTCCTCCCAAAGACCAGGATTTTAAAGATGTATGGAAAACCTGTATTAATTTAAAGTCGGTTTTTTTTCAAACGAAAAATCGTTTGTTTCGATACTCCCCTTCTGAAATGGCTTATGGAAATAATGATTCTGTATGCCAAAGTTGCTTGCATGTATGGGCATCTGAAGAACGCTTTGGCGGACTGGCTATTGTAAACAATCAAATTTATACAGCCACTGCAAATAAGGGCTTAATGGAAATAAAAGGAGATTCTCTTGTGTCTTTACCAGGTACTGAAAAAATAGGAAATGGGTTTGTGTTTATAGTGCCATACAATGATACTGCAGGCAGCAAAAAAATTCTTATCGGCACAAGCGATCAGCATCTTTACATATACGATGGTAAAACATGCGGGCTCTTAAATAGTAAGGCAGCTGACTTTATAAAACAATTCAATATTTATGATGCAATCGAATTGAAAGATGGTTCAATTGCTATTGCAACCCAGGGCGGCGGTGTTATAATTATTGATCCTTCCGCTGGAGGTAAAATAGTCCGGAACTTTAATAAAGCATCAGGTTTAAAATCAGATATTACGTATAGTTTAAAT